>JAGQIY010000956.1 GCA_020430865.1 Myxococcales bacterium | reverse complement strand
TGAGACGACTTCTCGGGCGCGTTCGTAGTTGCCGAGCAGGTACTCGATCTCGCCGATCACTGCCTCGCACTGCGCCTGACCGAGCAAGCTGCCATGGCGCTGGAACAGCTCCCTCGCGAGCTGCACCAGGAGCAAGCCCTCGGCGCTCTGCCCTCGTTCGCTGGCCAGGTGCCCCAGGAGGCGCAGGCAGTGCGCCATGTTGATCTCGTCGCCGGCTTCCTCGAAGCTGGTGCGCGCGATTTCCGCGTGGATGCTCGCCTCTTCGGTCTGCCCGACGTGGCGCAGCGCCTCGGCGCGCCAGCGATGCTTGAGTGCCAGGGAGCGCCCGGTCACGTTCTTCAGCAGGTCGAGGTCCGCGAGCGTAGCCTTGGGCTCACGCGCGCCGTTCCAGGCGCGGCCCAGGAACTCGAAGAGCAGATTCGCCGCGGAGTCTGGCTGGCTGGCCTCGAGCAAGTTGTGTACGCGCAGACGCACGATGCGCCGGGTACCCGCCTGGGGGTGGTGGCCGAGCGCGCGGGCCGCGGTCTCGAACACGATGCGCGCATCGCCGCGCTCCCGCAGCCGCGTCAGCAGGTGTTCTTGCAGCAGCGCGTGAGGCCAGCTGTACCGACCGGCTCCGCGCGGAAGAATCACCTCGGCGTTCTGCATGCTGGTCAGCGCCGGAGCAGCAGGTACACCGAGGTCACTCAGCAAGGGGAACATGATGTCCCTGCGCAAGTCGCTGCCCAGCGTGGCGACCGCGAGCGCGCCCAGCCGGTGCTCCTCGGGCAGCGCGTAGAGGCGCTGATCCCACAGCTCTGCGGTGGTCTTGGGGCGCAGCGCCAGGACCTGCTCCGACACCCGGTAGCCACCGCTCGTGAACTCCATCTCTCCGCCCAGCGCCCAGGCGTGGAGTTGCTGCAGCGCGAACAGCGGGTTGCCCCGGCTGCGCTTGGCGGCCTCCGCGACCGCGGCGTCGTCCAGGGGCAGTGCCGCACGCAAGAGTGACTGAGTGGTGTCGGGGTCCATCGCGTTGACCTCGATCACCTCGCCATCCATCGCCTCGCGAAGCTGCCGAATGCGCTCTGCGGCAGGTGCACCGATCTGCACGTCCTCGCTGCGAACCGTGGCGACCATCACGATACGCTGATCGGGTTCTTCCGCGTGGATCTTGTGGAAGCCATCGAAGGTGGCCTCGCTGGCCTGGTGCAAGTCATCCAGCCAGAACAAGAGCGGGCGTTTGCGCGCGATCCGCCGCAGCGTGTAGCGAATGACGAGGCGCCGGACCTCGAGAGTGTCCAGGGTGAAGCGCACACCGCTGGGGCCCAGGGGGCGCTCGGTGTCTGCGGGAGTTGGGCGGATCCACTCGGCGGCGCCGGCGACCCAAGCGCGTCCGTTCTTGTCCGACTTGCCGACCTTCCAGCGGCTGAGGAGCGAGCGCTCGATGGTGTCGCGATCCGTGCGCTCGAAGTTGAAGTGGGTGATCGTCGCACCGAGCATGCCGTCCAGTGGACCGCGCACCGTGCGGTAGCGCGCCTTGAGCGGCACCATGCTCCCCTCTTCGTGCACCGCCTCGCACAGCCACTCCGCGATCCGGCTCTTGCCGACGCCAGCGGAGCCCACCAGGATGACCAGCCGATGTGGCGGTCCCTGACCGTCCACCACCTGATCGCAGATTTCTCGCAGGTGGCTGCGGATCTCCTCGCGGCCGACGATCGGGCTCGGCCGGATGCTGAGCAGACCAGGGGCACGCTCCGGCGCTCGACCGAGCTCGCGCGTCGGGCCTCTCCCCCCCGAACGCCGAGTGGTGATCGGCTTGCCGCTCGTGGTGCGCAGCTCGGGGAAGCGCCACATTTCCGCAGGGATGTCGATGCTGGGTCGCCACTGCGACCACACGATCCGCGCCTCGTTGGCGAACTCGTAGCGGTCCCAGGGTCGCTTGGCGAGCAGCCGCGTCACGAAATCGGCGACGTCCTTCGGAGCGTCGATGATCAGCTTCGGATCCGGCGGCGGCTCGAAGGCGTGCTTCTTGAGCAGCTCCTTGGACGTCCCGCGGAAGGGCGAGCGTCCACACAGCATCTTGTAGAGGATACAGCCCAAGCTGTAGAGATCCGTGGCGCCGCAGACGTGGTGCATCTCGTGCTGGATCTGCTCGGGCGCCATGTATCCCGGCGTGCCCGCGCCGGCGTGAGGCGCGAACTCCATCGCCTTCTCACCATCGAGGCGCTCGTCGTGAGGGTCCTGCTTGAGCCACGCGAGCCCGAAGTCGAGGATGTGCACCATGGGAGGTGCCGAGTCGATCTCCTCGACGAGCACGTTCGACGGCTTGAGATCGCCGTGGACGATGCCTCGCGCGTGGGCGTGCGCCAGCGCGCCCAGCACCTGATCGACGATGGTCCAGATGATGGGGAAGGTCAGCCGCACCTGGCTCAGGTCGTGGAGCGAGGCACCCGCCACCAGCTCCATCCCGAGGTAGGGCGAGCCGTCCACCAGCTGACCAAAGTCGCGGGCACGTACGATCGCTGGGTGGTTCAGCGCCGCCAGCGCCCGCGCTTCCTTGTAGAACCACGCGATGTACTCGTCGGCGAGCTTGCCCTCGGGCGGGATCACGCGCTTGATCGCGACGTCTTCTCCCGTTGCCTGATCGCGGCAGCGGTAGACGATGCCCATGCCGCCTTCACCGAGGACGTTCAGCACCTCGTAGCGCTGGGCGATCACATGCCCAGGCAGGACCGCGAGCTTGTTGTCCTTCTTGGACGGCTCCGGTCGCGAGCGATCGCTGAGCACCGCCGCAGAGGGAATGCTCGGGGGCGCTTCATCGGAGAGCGGCTCGGCATCGATCGTCTGCGGCGCCTCCGCGCTGCTGCCTTCGGAGTTGGTGGGCACGGGTGCGCCTGCCGGTTCTCCAGCGGATCGCTCCGCGGATCCCTCGGTCGCGTCGCCCTTCGACTGGGCTCGCTCTTCGCCCCCTTCGGCCATAACGGCGCGAGAGTGTAGTCAGCCGCAGCGCGTCGTCGATAAGAACTCGCCCGAGATGGCGTGAGTTCTTCCGTCGCTCGAACGTCGCTGCTCCCGAGCGCCAATCGACGCCCGAACCCTCCGTTCTGACGACGCCAGATCTCCTGTGCTGACTGGGCACGCTGGCGTATCCAGCACCAGCTTGCTCGCGTTCTTCCGGGGGTGAGGGCGCGCTGTAATTCGCCTTAAATCGCTGTCTCCTGCGGCGTTCCGACCTGTTCGGTTGGCTCTTGGAAGCGAAGGCGCTATGGGGTCCCCATGGTTAGGCGCAAGTTGAACGATCCCCCGCTCACCCAAGCTGATCCCGAGATCGCCGCGTTGATCGCGGCAGAAGAGCGCAGGGAAGTCGACAAGCTGAGGCTCATCGCGAGCGAGAACTACGTATCCCGCGCGGTGCTCGATGCTACCGGCAGCATCCTCACCAACAAGTACTCCGAGGGCTACGCGGGCAAGCGCTACTACGAGGGCCAGCAGCTGATCGACCAGATCGAGGAGCTGGCCATCTCGCGCGTCAAGCAGCTCTTCGGCGCCGAGCACGTGAACGTTCAGCCGTACAGCGGGAGCCCGGCAAACCTCGCGGTCTATCTGGCCTTCTGCAAGCCTGGAGATCCGGTGCTGGGCTTGGGGTTGCCGGCTGGTGGTCACCTGACCCACGGCTGGAGCGTTTCCATCACGGGCAAGTACTTCTCCAGTCACGGCTACGGCGTGAAGAAGGACGATCAGCGCATCGACTTCGACGAAGTCGTGAAGCTGGCCCGCGAGCACAAGCCGAAGATCCTCTGGTGTGGCACCACGGCCTATCCGCGAACCCTCGACTTCGCTCGCTTCCGAGAGATCGCCGACGAGGTCGGCGCGATTCTGTGCGCGGACATCGCCCACATCTCCGGCTTGGTGGCGGGGGGCGCCCATCCGTCGCCGGTCGGCATCGCCGACGTGGTGACCACCACCACGCACAAGACGCTACGCGGCCCACGGGGTGGCATGATCCTGTGCAAGGCAGAACACGCGAAGGCCATCGATCGTGCGGTGTTCCCAGGCCTGCAAGGTGGACCCCACAACCACACCACCGCGGGTATCGCGGTTGCCGCGGGGGAGGCGCTGCGTCCGGAGTTCAAGGACTACGCCCAGGCGGTGGTTTCGAACGCCAGGGCGCTGGCCGAAGGTCTCAAGAGTCGCGGCTTCGATCTCGTGACCGGCGGGACGGACAACCACCTGATCTTGGCCGATCTGACGAGCAAGCAGGTTCCCGGCAAGGTCGCGGCCCAGGCCCTGGACCGGGCGGGCATCGTGGCGAACTACAACTCGGTGCCGTTCGATCCCCGCAAGCCCTTCGATCCTTCCGGTCTGCGCATGGGGACGCCATCGATCACCACGCGTGGCATGGGCAACGACGAGATGGTGAAGCTCGCGGAGTGGATGGATCGCGTCGTCTCCGCGCCCGAGGACGGCGGGGTGATCGAGCGTGTCGCCGCGGAGGTCAAGGAACTCTGTGCGGACTTCCCGCCTCCAGGGATCCCCGTCAACTAGCGTGAGCCAGGCCGAGCTGTTGTACTTCGCCTTCGGGGCGAACATGGCGAGTCGCGTGGTGCGCACGCGACGCCGCGTGAATCCTGCGCGAGCCGAGGCAGCCCGCTTGCCTGGCTATCGGTTGGTCTTCGAGGACCGAGGGATCCCGCTGCTGGAGCCCGCCTTCGCGAGTATCCGCGAGGATGCGGGAGCCGAGGTGTGGGGGGTGCTGTACCACCTCAACGCCGACGAGTTCGCCTGTCTCGATCGCTTCGAAGGGCCCAACTACAGACTGATCGAGGTCGCGGTCGAGGGTCGGGACACGGGCAAGCACAGCGCCTTCGCCTATGTCACCTGCCGGCCCGTCTCTGGCAGGCGACCTTCTCGCCGCTACCTCAGGCTGCTCCGCGAGGGCGCCGTCGAACACGAGTTGCCCGGAAGCTACCTGGACGAGCTGGACTCCCACCGCGCCGCCTGGGCGCCTCCTGGCGCGAGCATCGCGCTCAGCTTGCTGGTGAACTCGGTGGAGTGGGTGAGGAGCTACTCCCCCGCCAGTCAGGAAGCGCGCCGCGGTCGCCGCCGCGGCTTTCCCGGTCAGGACGAGTGACCTGGCCTGAGCTGACTCACCTGCCCTGGGTGATCACCAGGTAGATCGCCAGCCACATCAGGGCTGCGGTGCCCACCAGCAGGCCCACCACCAGCGGCGCCGGTAGACCAAAGCCTCGGGGGCGATCCACCTCCGCTCTCTCGGGTTCCGCGGGGGCGGTGGTGTCGTCGCTGGGTTCGATTTCGTTCTCCATCAGAGCCTCCAGAGCCTCGCCGGCGTCCGCGAAACGGGCGCTGGGGTCGCGATTCACGCAGCGGACGAACCAGCGGTCGAATCCAGCTCCCAGGGGGTTACCCCCGAGTTCTGCAGAGCGCATACTCGCCGCTTGAATTTCCGAGCGGATAAGTTCGAGGGCAACACCAGCCGCCGACTCCCGGCGCGCGACGCTCCGCCAGTAGACCTTACCGCTCAGGACGTAGAACACCAGCAGCCCCAGCGCCCAGACGTCGTCCCGCTTGGTCGGTACGTAGCCTTCGGAGCCCTGCTCCGGCGCGGTCCACATCGGCGTCCCCAGGCCTGCTTCGGTGTGGCTGGCCACGAGAGCGATGCTCTTCGAGATGCCAAAGTCCAAGATCCGCAACGTGGCCTGTGCGCCGTCGCCGGCGACGCGGATGTTGTCCGGCTTGAGGTCACGATGGACCACGCCTGCGGCGTGAGCTGCCGCTGCCGCCGAGAGCAGCTGGACACACAAGTCCAGACGTTGAGCGTTCTCGAGCTGCGGGTGCTGATCCAGCCACGCGGTCAGGTCGTCTCCCGGCGCGAACTCCATCAGCAGGTAGCGACCTCCGTCTGGCAGCTCACCCGACTCGAGCGCGGCGACGATGTTGGGATGTTGCAGTGTCTTCCCGAGCTCTGCCTCGCGTTCGAAGCGCTGGCGCGCGCGCGGGTCCTCGAGGGCCCGCGTGTTCATCAGCTTGATCACGCGGCCCGCGCCGGCCTGCAGGTCGTCCACGCGATAGACCACGCCCATCGCGCCCCTTCCCAGGGTCTCGATCACGCGAAAGCGCTCGAGCAGGACTTCACCGGGAGCCAGGCCTTTCACGCGGCGAAGTCTAGTGATCGCTCACCACGAGAAAAGCCTGACGAGGGGTTTGTGGGCTGAGGTGCGGCAACTCACCGCCACGCTCAGTGCCGCTGCTCGCGGCGCCCCTCCAGCACCGCTCCGTCCACCGTCATCGCGACCAACTGCCCTTCGTGCGCGAGCAAGCTCACGAAGGGCGTCTGCAGGGTGTCGTCGGACCAAGCGCGCGCCCAGGTCGCGCCCGGCGTGTGCGAGCGGTACCACAGTGCCCCGCGGGACGCGGTCCAGGCGCCACCGACGGAGTCCAAGGCCGTCACCGACAGATCGGCGCTCTCGTCCAGCGTCTCTGACTCGATCACCTCGCCCCGGAGCGTGACCGCGGTCCCCGCCGCTCCGACCGCCAGTCCCAGGCCGAGCACCGAGTGACCCGCGGCGCCGAGGTAGGCGCGCACCTTCGGACACGGGATCCGTGCGGATTCCCAGAGCAGCGGGCGGTAGCGCGCGACGAAGCCTTCGCCTTGCAGATCCCTTCCCGTCACCAACCACTCCTCGTCGGCGATGCGGGCCAGCGCGGTGATGTTGCCGGCCTTTGGCAGTGCTGCAGGCTTCAACCAGCGGCCAGCGATCACGCAGAACAGCAACGCGGGGCTGTCGTCCCGAGAGCCTGCGACCACGGCGATGTCCGAAGGATCGCCCTGAGCACGGTCGAACACCGTCTTGCGGCTCTGCTCCCCGAAGCGCCGGACGCCGCTCGCGTCGTAGGTGCAGAGCAGGCCCTCCTCTCCCCCGATCAACCAGCGTCCGGCAGCCTGCCGACTGACGAAGCGCAGGCGGGACGCGTCGAGGCCGTGGGTCGGCGCCATCTGCCACTCGCTGCCCGTCCAGAACCAGAGGCCGCTGGTGGTCAGAGCAAGACAGCGGCCGTCGCCGTCCCACGACACCTCACGTGCTATGAAGCCACTCTGCGGCCGTTGCCGCAGGGTCCAGGTCCAGGTGGGAGCCTCAGCCTGCCGAGAGAGCAGCATCAGCGACTGGAAGCGGCGGCCGCCGGCGTGCGACATCGGCGCCTCCTCCAGGTGGGGCGCGATCAGCGCCGCGAGCTCTCTGGCGCTGTGCGGGCGCGCGTGGACCTCCACGTCGGTGGCGCGGGCCAGGAGCTGATCGATGGCGTTGCACGCATCGGGCTGCGCCTTGAGCTCGGGGCACAGGCCCGCGGAGTCCAGCAGCCTGCGTCGCGCGGGTTCCCGACTCGCGATGATCGCCTCCACGGGACCGTCCACCTGGAAATAGTCCTCTCCGGTCAGCGCCAGGTAGATCAGGCAAGCGAAGCTGAAGACATCCGTCCAGGGCCCGATCTGGGATTCCCCGGGGAACAGCTGCTCCGGCGCCGCATAGCCCGGTGTGCCGAGCGCGGCGTTCTCGCCGAAGGTCTGGCCAAGCCCGATCGGGCGAGCGATGCCGAAGTCCGCGATCTTGAATACTTCGTTGGCGTCGGCGCCGCAGCACAGCACATTCCCTGGGGAGATGTCGCGGTGCACGACCTCCACCGCGTGGATGGCCTCCAGGCCCTCGGATACACAGTGCACGAAGTGCGCAGCACGCTTGAGGTCGAACGCACAGCCGGACACCTGGAGCGTGCTCTCCACGCGCTCGTGGAGCGCTGTGCCCTCCACTCCACCGTGGACGTACTCGACCGCGTTCCACGGTACGTCGGTGGTCCCTCGTCGCGTCGGTACCGGGACGCTGCCGCTGTCGAGGAGTCGCACCACGAAGGGCGTCGTCGGGACGCGTTCGTTCAGGCGACCCAGCGCGACGGCTTCCTTGCGGATCATCATCATGGCTGCCTCGCCCATGCGAGAGAGGAAGGAAGGGCGTGTCACCTTCAGCACGACAGGCGTCTCCCCCGCAGGTCCGAGACGCGTGCCGAAGAAGGCGACGCTCGCCGTACCTTCGCCGATCACGTACTCCAGGCGGTAGTTGACCCCGGGCTGGGTCTGCGAGGGCACCAGGCTGCCGCCAAAGGCGCCGAGCTCGATGCTGTCGGGACTCAGGTGGCTACTCGGGGGAGGGTTGCTCTGGGTCACTTCGGCTCTCGTACTGCCGGCGGGTGCGCTGGCAGAACTCTCGGGGTTCCAGCCTCGACCGCCCATCGGCGTCTCGGTCCCGGCTCCCAGCACACATCAGAACACAAACAGCTGCAAGGTAGTTCCAGCTCCACGCGTGCGCCCTCACCCTCGAGCGGATACCAGGCGCCGCAAGGCGCCTCCGAGCTACCCGGTCGCTCGCCAGCATGCCATATTCGGGCGGTCGTTCGATGAGTGATCCCGCCTACTCCAGCTCAGGTTCGGCGGCCCCCAGGGCCGCCACGCGTCTCAGTTCCTGCATCGCGCCGCGTCTTTCCGCGGGCAATCGTCTTCTGCTCGCGCTGCCTCGCCTCCTCGCGTTGCCCTGCCTGCTCGCGCTCAGCGCTTGCGGCGAGAGCTCGACGGAGAACGTTGGTGGCGCCGGAGGCAGTGGGGGTAGCGCCGGGGCCGCTGGCTCTGGAGGTACGGCAGGCGTCGCCGAGGTGCTCTCCACCACCGAGGCGAGCATCGGTCCGGTCGCGGCGGACATCGGTGAGGAAGACACGGTCTGCATCTTCAAGCGCATGAGCAACCCTGCGGGCTTCGTGCGCAACATCCGCGGGCACCTCACCGACGGCTCCCATCACATGATCGTGTACCTCTCGGGCGAGACCGAGGAGCAGCTGGAGCCTCAGCACTGCGGAGGCTTCAGCGGGATCTTCAACCTCGACGGAGGAATACCTGGCCTCGACTCGGTGGACATCCCGGTGTTCATCGCGCAACAGCACGAGGCTCAGGTGAATCTGCCAAGTGACCCCGAGACAGGGAAGCCGCTGGGTTTCCGTGTGGAAGAGAATCAGATGGTGCGCATCGAGCTCCACTGGTTCAACACCACTCCCAAGTCGCAACAGGTCACGGGCACCGTGGAGTTCGATATCGCGGGCCAGGAGCAAGACGTGATCGAGTCGTCTTTCGCCTTCTGGGGCACGACCGCCATCGACATCGCGCCTCACTCCCAGTTCACCACGCCGGTCCTGTTCCAGCGCGCCCTGACGGACACCAAGGGCTTCGCGGTGACGACTCACCAGCACCAGCTGGGCACCAACATGAAGATCTGGAAGGCTGACGGGACCACGGTCAGCGACGACAAGCTGCTCGTGGAGTCGACGGACTGGGCGGAGCCGCCGCTCAAGATCCTCGACCCGCCGGAGTTCTTCGACGTGGGTGAGGGGCTCGCCTACCAGTGCAGCTGGGACAACACCAGCGATCAGAACGTCGGCTTCGGCGAAGGCTTCGGGGACGAGATGTGCTTCCTCTGGATGTACTACTACCCGAGCAATGGCTTCGATCTCTGCATGCACTTCAACAAGGGCGCACAGAACGGCGTCTGCAATCACCTCACGCGCTAGCTCTCGTTGGGGGGCTTCGACTAGAGGCAGGCGCTCGGCCTCTTGCCAGGCGCTCGGCCTCTTGCCAGGCGCTCGGCCTCTTGCCAGGCGCTCAGCCTCTTGCCAGGCGCTCCAGCACACGTTCGGCGTTCCAGCGTCGCCTCGGATCGCTCTGCATCAGACCGCGGCAGATCGCGTCGAGATCATCCGGGATTCGAGGCAAGAGCAGCGAGGGGCTCGGTGCGCCCACGGTGCGCTTGCGCACGAAGACCTCGTGGGCCGATCCCACGAAGGGCAGCGCGCCACACAGCGCCTCGAAGAGCACGACGCCCATCGAGTACCAGTCGACGGCTGGTGAGAGTTCGCGTTCGTCCCATTGCTCCGGCGCCATGTACGCCGCGGTCCCCACCAGGCCGCCTGCGCTCTCCGGCGCACGTTCCTCGCCCTCGAGGTCGCCTTGGGGGGGGCTCTCCGCGGCGAGCCCGTAGTCCATCACAACCAGTCTGCCATCGGAATCCACGCGGATATTGCCACGGGTGATGTCGCGGTGGATGAAGCCCTGAGCGTGAGCGTACGCCAGCCCAGCGCAGAGCTGCCTCAGCGCGCTGCGCGCTCGATCCATGCCGCCCGGCTCGGGTGGGGTGAACACGGAGCGATTGGCGGCCCGGCTCTTCTCGCCGAGCAACAGGTTCCCCTCCAGGTCGTCTTCCTCTTCGATGCCCAGAGTCTCGATACCCGAGGGAGCTTCCTCCCGGATGTACCGCACGACGTCGACGCCCGGCACCAGCTGCATGGTGTAGAAGGGCGGTTCCCAGGTCGAGTACATGTCATAGAGCTCGACGAGGTTCTCGTGCTTGAGTCGGGAGAGCGCGGCGAAGCGGCGCTCGAACTCCTCCGGTGTGCGACGCCGCGTCAGCTGCTTCAGTGCGACGTCGCGTCGCTCGACGCGATCGAGCGCCAGATACACGCGGCCCCCAGCGCCCTCACCAAGCTGCTTCTGCAGCTCGTAGCGCTGGTCAGGGCCGAAGGGTTTTGGGTAGTCCGTCACGGCTTCTGAAAATCATAGACCGAACCCAGCTCGAGTAGCTGAGTAAGCTCGTCGAGGGCCGTCTCGACTTCCCGCAAGAACGCCACGTCGAGCAAATCCGCGAAGCTCAGGCGGTCGCGATAGTGCCGCTCCACCCAGGCCTGGAGATCGGAGTATAGCGCATCGTCGAGCACCACGCGCGCGCCAAGCTTCGTCAGCTCGGAGTCGCTGAGCGGAACCCGCAACCTGAGGCAGGCGGGACCGCCGCCGTTCTTCATCGACTGGTTGACGTCGAGGTAGTGCACCGCTTCGACGCGGTTGTCCTCCGCCACCACGCGCTGCAGGTAGCGGTTCGCCTGCGCGTTGGCTTCAGCCTCCCGGGGAGCCACGATCACCAGCTCACCGCCGGGCAGCTCGAGCAGCTGGGAGTTGAACGGGTAGGCCGCGACGGCGTCCGCTGCCGGCAGCTCGCCCTGCTTGGCCAGGCAGAACTGGAACTCGTCTCCAAGTCGCCGCCGCAGCTCCCCGAGCAACTGCTCGGTGTCCACGAACGCGAGCTCGTGCAGCAACAACAGGTTCGCCGTGCCGACGGCGAGCACGTCGGTGTGGAAGGCGCCCTCATCGATTCCGCGCGGAGCTTGCTGCCAGAGCAGCGCTCGCGCCCCCAGCTGGTGCAAGCGCGCGACGGCGCGCGACGCCTCGTAGGTTTGGCGGGCTGGGAAGCGGCTCGGCTCCTGGTAGTCGTCTCCGGCGCTGCCCGTGTTGTAGGCGCGACGTCCCCAGCCGAACAGGTGCGCGCTGCCTCGTGTCGTGGCCAAGCGGGTGTGGTTTGCAGCGCCCTCGTCCGCGAAGTGGCTCACGCTGGGTAGCGCGTCGTGCACCACGAAGTGCGCCTCGTCGGCGAAGATGCGCCGCAGGATTCGCGTCGTGGTGTCTGCCTCCAGGCTGCGGTGGAACATCGCCCCGAGGTTGGCGGGCGTGAGGTGACAGCGCCCGTCCGCGGTGTCGCAGCCCGGAGCGACCGTGGCGGCGTTGGCCGTCCACATCGCGGACGCGCTCGAGCACAGCCGCATCAGCTGTTCGTCTTCTTGTGCTGCCGCGCGGATGACAGCCTGATCCTCGCCAGTGAAGCCCAAGCGGCGCAGGGCGCCAACCGCAGGCCGCGGTTGAGGTGGGAGGACGCCCTGTACGATGCCCAGGCTCTGCACGAAGCGCATCTTCTCGAGCCCCTGAAGCGCCGCCCCGCGTGGATTCGAGACATGCCCGGCGTGCTCGGTCGAAGCGATGTTGCCAGGGCTCAGACCCGCAAAGTTGTGGCTCGGGCCTGGCAGGCCGTCGAGGTTCAGCTCTCGCGTTGCTTGCTTGCTCACGCTGCCGGTCTCGCACAGGCTCACCGGGTCTCTCAAGGCTAGCGTGGGACGCCGTCGATTCCGTTGCGCGTCGCAGGCCTTGCGCGGGGCGTCAGGCCAGGTGATCGAGCGCCGAGCAGCGAGGCTTCCGCCTTGCGCGACGTCTCTGCTGGCCGCCGTGCGCCGGACCTCACCCCCCGCCGTTCCAAGCACTCGGGCCGTTGGCCTAGCGCTGGATGCGGGACGTGAGCCGCTTGCCAGCGCGCAGGGCGCGGCCGAGGTAATGGTAGAGCGGGGTCTTGCTCTGGTCGTCCTTGGTCGGGAAGCGCTCGGTGAGGTACGGGAAGTAGAGCGTGCGTCGCAGGCTGCGCAGGCCGGTGTGAGGTGACTGCTCGACTCGGTGCCACGTGCGGCCGTCGTGCAACGTCAAGTCGCCTGGTTGCGTCTCGATGGCGATCTCGTGTGCGTCCTCGCCATGGGACAGAAAGTAAACCTTGCGGAAAAGAAAGCCGAGCGGTCCTTGCTTGTGGCTGCCAGGAATGACCCGGAGACCTCCGTCTTCACGTCGAACGCGGTCCAGGTGCAGACCGACGTTCAGCATGCGCTTGGGCATCCGTAGATAGAAGAGGTCGCGCAGGCCGTCGGTGTGCCAGCCAAGGCGCGGGTAGGCGCTGCCCGGCACGTTCAGGTTGCGATTCGCCACCAGGCCGTCCATCTCGTGATCCCCGACGTGGGTGTGCTCGCCGATCATGCGCCGCACGGGGTCGAAGCGCGGGTCCCGCAAGAAGTCGTGGAGGTATGCGCTGAAGCACGAGGTGAAGGGGAGGCGCTGCAAGAACGGCTGACCATCGACACCCTGTCCCTTGAAGATCGGGATCCCGTAGACCTCCTTTCGGCCCTCGGCCAGCCACCGAGCTTCGACCTGGTTCAGCTCCTCTGCGATGCGCTCGACCTCTTCGGGCTTCGCGACCTGAGAGAAGATGATGAAGCCGTAGTGATCGAGGAAGGCGTGCTGCTCTGGCGTGATCTCGTCGCCGAGCTCGAAGCGCGTGGTGATGGGCAGCAGCTCGGCTGGAGGCGACCCGCTCGCGGTAGGCTGGGTCGCTGCGGTGTGGTTGGAGGTCTGTGTCTGCATAGTCGTTCTCCGCGAGCCATGGCTCGATCAGTCCAGCGCCTGCTCGCTGATTCGCGGCAGGTCGAGCAAGCTCAGCGCCGCGCCGGCCAGGTGCGACTCCACCTCGGCGAGCACGGCCTTGAAGCTGCCCTTGTGCATGCCGGTCAGCACTCGTAGCTCGTGGTCACTGCTCAGCGCGTAGCGAGAGACCAAGAAGGTGACGCTCTGGGTCGCCAGACGCAGCTCGGTGATGCTGCGCCCCGTGGCGTCGCCCAGCGCGCCGGATATTTCCTCGAGGAAGGGAAGCTGGAGAGCTCGTTGCTGAACTGGTCCCAGTTCGCCGTGTTCGACGACCGTCCGCATCAGGAGGCGTATGCTCGTCTGGTGCTCACGAGCGAAATGAAACGACACCCGCACGGCGTCGTCGATCAGCTCGCTCACCGAGTCGGCTCCCTTCAGGCGTGACAGCAGCTCGGCGCGCATGCCGTGGAGCTCTTCGTACATCGAATCCACGCAGGCCTGATAGAGCTCGTCCTTGCTCCCGAAGTAGTGGTGAACCATGCCGAGGCTCACCCCGGCTCCTCGGGCGATGTCCCTCACGGAGACGCCCCCCAGGCCGAGCTGCGCGAAGTGGGTGCTCGCGCTGTCGAGGATCCTGGAGCGCGTCAGCTCGGCATTGGCGCCAGCGGGTCGGGCCATCTCGGGAACAATAATTAATCAAACGTTCGATTACAAGAGCGGCTCGCCTCGTGAAGACGAACGGCCACGATTTTCAGCTTCCCGGTCCTCTCGATTCGGGGGTGAGGGGAGCACCCGAGCGCCGGCGCGTCCACTCAGCCCGCCGGGGACGGTGGGATCGTGAGCCAGGTGTGAGGATTGGACCGCACCCATGCCGGCGAGTGTGGTGCCGTGAACTCACTCGCGTCCACGTCGACGCTCCCAGCGCTTCGGCCAGGGCCGGTCTCCGCGCGCCAGCGGCCGCTCCGGCGCTCGCGTTTCGAGGCCGCTCGAGCGCGAGTGGGTAGCGGATCTTCCGTGCCTCTTGCTTGATTTCGCGCGGAACCAGCGAGCCAGGTGCCGAGGCACCTGCGCCGCGCCGCGGACGTGGCATGAGGGTTGCTGAAGGGGAGGGAAGGCGCGCCGCATCGAGCCTGGTGTCCTGTCTTCGGGAACGAGCAGGCAAACGAAGCTCGAGCAGCGCACCGCTCAACCCTTTCAGGAGAACGACATGAACAAAGCAATGCTTGGTATGGTTGGTCTGGCGCTGATGTCCACGGTGGCCTGCAGTTCGGGGCGCGACGTCGAGCTGACCGGCGATGTCTCTGCAGCTTCCTCGGCGGCGGTCGAGGGAGACATACTGCTTTCCTTCTACGAGATCGACTCGGCCGACGATACCTCGCGGATTCATATCGATGACCAGACGCTCGCCGGTCTCGGGACGTTCTCTCAGACTATCTCCGTCGAGGGTTCCAAGGTCGTGATCGTGGCCATCAACGACCGCGATGGAGACGGGGCTTGCTCGACGGGCGAAGCGTGGGGTGAGGTCCTGGCGGAGGTCCAGGACGACGACACGATCGAGCCGGTCTCGATCGTGCTCCAGGACTCGCCCTGTCCCGAGCCAGTCGACTGAGCCCGAGGAGTGGGGTTGGGCGGCGCTGGGACGCCCAACCCAGGGGCTCCGTCGCCTCGTCTGGTCGCGGCGTTCAGCGTGGTGGATGTCTGCTATGACTGCGTCATGCGCCTGGAGCAGACCGATTCCTATCTGAAGGCCTTCGACGCTCGGGTCGTCGAGCTCGGCGAGTTCGCGGGTCGGCCCAGCCTGCTGCTGGAGGCCAGCGCGTTCTACCCCGAGAGCGGTGGTCAGCTAGCAGACACTGGAAGCATCGGCGGGGCGCGCATCGTCGACGTCCAGCAAGACGATGCGGGGCGCGTGCATCACATCTTCGAGGGGCCGAGCCTGGAGCCTGGTCAAAGTTACCCCGCGGAAATTGACTGGGGGCGACGCCGAGAGCACATGGCGCTCCACACGGGCCAGCATATGCTGAGCCGCGCGCTGCTCGACGTCGCCAGGGCGGAGACGCTCTCCTCTCGCCTCGGCGCCAGCGACTGTACGCTCGACGTCAGCCGCGCGGATCTGGGTCAGCGTGACCTCGCTGGGGCCCAGGAGCAGGTCAACCGGGTGATCGATGAGGCGCGCCCGGTGCGCGCCTGGTTGCCCACGCCGAGCGAGCTCGACGGCTTGAGCCTGCGTCGAGCTCCGAAGGTGAGCGAGGGCATCCGGGTGGTGAGTATCGAGGGCTTTGACGACACTCCGTGCGGCGGCACCCACGTCGCGAACACCTCGGAGGTTGGCCTGCTCTGGATCAGCGGAAGCGAGCGCTACAAGGGCGGGACTCGCGTGCATTTCAGCGCTGGGCCGCGCGCGCGGGGTGAGCTGTTCCAGCGAGCGGCGCTACTCGGCGACATGGCCAGCGCACGCAGCGTGGGCGTCAGTGACTTGCCTGCGGCCTTCGAACGGATCGAGCAGAGCTTCAAGCAGGCCAGGCAAGAGGCGGGCGCTTTGCGTGTTCGCCTCGCAGAGGCGCTCGTGTCTGGCGTGGCGTGGCAGGGGCGCCGGGCGGTCGTGTGGATGGACGTGGACCTCGAGCTGGGGCGCGCGCTCGGCGAGCGCTTGCTCGGTCAGCGAGCCGACGCCGAGGTGTTCCTTGCGGTACCGGTGTCGGAGGCAGGGGCTGTTCAACTGATCATCGCGCGTGGCCCCGAGAGCTCGCTCGACGCAGGCGCGACCCTCAGGGCCCTGGCGGCGGCGTTTGCCGGGCGTGGAGGCGGGAAGCCCGAACGCGCCGAAGGTCGACTCGGGGGCGACTTCAGCTGGAGCGCGGCTCGAGAGCGCTGTCCCGCGGTCTTCTCCGACTAGTGTCCTGTCTCCGTAGTACTAGCGGAGCGGGTCCGTCGACGCTGGACTCTCGACGCTAGCCGCGCTTTTCCACACGGACCCAGCGTTCGTCCTGCAAGCGCTCATGCGGTAGGTACTCGGCCTTGTAGCGCATCGCCGCGCAGCCCTCGACGAACAGCCCGAGGTACAGGTAGTCGAGGCCCCAGTGACGGCACAGCGAGAGCTGCGTCAAGATCGAGAACACGCCGGGGCTCAGCCTCGAGTAGTCCGGATCGAAGAAGGTGTAGACAGCGCTGAGTCCGTCGGTGCCGCGGTCCGTTACCGCGACGCCGATCAATGAATCTCCGTGGAAATATCGGATCTCGAAGCTCTCGCAGCAGGTGTGGACCAGGAACTCGCGGTAGTCGTCCTCGGTGCTCGGTCCGTGGGTTTCCAGGCCTCGCTGAGACTTGTGACGGTTGTACAGCTCGACCCGGCGAGCGTCCGCCATCAATGGGCCGAGCTCGACTCGCAGCGTTTGGTCGCCTCGCTTGAGCACGCGCTGCTGAGTGCGGTTCAGCTCGTACTCGGAGACGTTCAAGCGGATGGGCACGCACGCGCTGCAGGTCGGGCAGTTCGGTCGATACAAGAACAACCCTTGACGACGATCTCCACGTTCCAGGCGGGCGTGGAACTCACTGCGCCGCAGGCTCCGAGTCGGTAACCGCATGGGCATGCGCGCCACCTGGTCGGGCAAATAGGGACAGCGGGAGGGTTGATCGTAGACGACCACCTCCGCGGGGTGCCCAGGGATGATCCGCGGAACGCTCACAGAATCCACAAAGGATACCTCAAAGGGGGGCAGCGCAAACCCTCGCCTGGTTTCGGGGCTCGTTTTGCGGGGTCCGCGCGGAGCCCTGCGGGTGTTCTGGCAGGCTGCTCGAAGACGCCCTTCAATCAGAACCACCGTGTCCGAGCAGTGTCGTGGCAGCCTGCGGGATGGAACGCTGCTTGCCGCCTCGCCACTAGGCGCTCGAAGCGCCCCTGGGCACCCGGTCAACCGAGCACGATGTCGAATCGACAGAGCCAGAACGCCGACATGTCCGGTGGCGCCACTCGATTGAGGCGTTTGATCAGCGACTTGCGTACGTAGGGGTCCGTGTCGTTGTACTGCTCTCCTTCGAAATAGAGCTGGGTCGTCAGCGCCGCACCGTCAGGGTGGCTGACTTTATAGTGGATGTGCCGCGGGCGAGTGTCGTAGTTCCCGGGCAAGATGGTGTCGAAACGGTAGCGCCCGCAGGCCTCGGTTCGCATGCGCGCTCGCAGGGTGAAGCCGGTATTGTCGTAGACGCCGCTGGAGTTGGCTTGCCAGACGTCGACGACCGCGCCTGCCAGGGGGGTGAGGCAGTCCGCGCCGTAGACCACGCCCACGACCTGCAGCAGATCGCCCTCGACCCCGCTGCGCAGGTTGGCGACTGCGCCTGGCGACATCGGCGCGCCGGTCTTGTAGAACGGGCCCTCGATGTTGTCTGCGGTGACCGCGCAGGCGTCCGGCGTCTCACACTCTCCCCCCTGACCCCCGATCCCTCCGCTGCCTGCTGCGCCGAAGCCAGCGCTCCCGCCTGCTCCGCCGCCGCCTGCTCCGCTGCCGCCTGCTCCGCCGCCGCCAGCGCCTGCCACGCCGTTCGAGCCTCCGCTCCCACCGGCGCCGCCCCCAGCGCTTCCCGTCGAGCCGCTACAGGCGACCAGAGGCAGGCCGAGGGCGAGGCCAAGGACATCACGGCGGCTGACTGCTTGCTTCCCCATGCGATGAATCTAGCGTGCAGATCCCTGACAGCCATTAGAAGGATCTGCACGGATCATGAAAAGCAATCGAACGACTGCAGCCTGCTAGGTCTTTCGCCGTCGGCGCGCCGGGGCGCGCGCAATGCGCTCGCGCAGCTTGTCGATCAGCGCCTGGGTCACTCCCTGGTTTCGATCCTCCTCACGGCATGCAGCGTAGACTCGCGTGTTCGGGATCAGGTCCGGCGCGAGGCGCCAGAGCCTGCCTGCCTCCGCTTGTGGGGTAGCGACAGCGTCAGGGAGCACGGTGACGAAGCTACCCGAGAGGCTGACCTGGAGGTTCGTCGAGAGCATCAGGATCTGAAACCCGACCTTGCGCGTGAGATCCACGGGCCAGCTGTCCATCGGAGTCCCGCGGTCGCCGATGGCCGCGACGCTGAACGAATGCTGGAGCAGCTCCTGGGTCTCGACCCGCCGCTTGCCGAACAGCGGGTGGCCCTGGCCGCAGTAGATGGAGTTCGTGAGCTCACCCAGGCTCTCGCAACGAATGCCAGGGAGCGAGGTGGGGTCGTAGTAGAAGGCCACCTCGAGCAGTCCGCTGATCAGCGCCTGGTTGGCTTCGCTCGCCAGCCGCGTGGTCATGTGCGGCACGAGACCGGCGTACTCGGCCTGTAGCTCCAACAGGCTCGGCAGGACGAAGCCATCTGTCAGCACGCCAAGGCTACTGACTCGGTAAGGCCCGGAGAAGCTCTGGTCAAAGACCTCGCGGAGGCCCTGCTCCAGGCTATTCGTCGAGCGTCGTGTTGCCGTGAGGAGACGCTCTCCGGCGGCATTCAGGATCAGTCGGCGGGAGCTGCGGACGAACAGGTCCTGTCCCAGAGCCTCTTCGATCAAGCGGATGGTGCGCGAGATCGCGCTGGCAGAGACGTGGAGTTGCTTCGCCGCCGTCGGCAGGTGCTGCGTCTCTGCAACGACCTTGAACACGGGCAGCCACTGCCAGACTTCGCTGGCCTTCTTGCTCGGGTCCACGACTGGTGGATACCACGCGCGACCCGTTCAGAGCGTCTCGGATTTGCGCAGGTTGCCAATCGCGCGGTCGAGCGCGCTCGGGCTGAAGCCCTTGAACAGCCGCCCCCCGAGATCGATGACGGGAATCGACCCAGCACCCAGGCCCGCCTTCGCGAGCTTCTGCTGCATTTCCCGGGCCGCGCCGGGGTCGCGCTCGATGTCCTTGTGCACCACCTTCACGCCCCGGCTCTTCAAGTAAGCCTCGGCCTGGTGACATGGCTTGCACCACTCGGCGCCGTAGATGATGGCGGACAGCGCTCCCTCTGGCGCGCTGGGGGCAGCGCTAGGCAGCGGTGGAAACTCGGGTCGAGCGCTGGGCGCGAGCGCCTCGAGACGCTTGCGACGACGGCTGGCCCCGAGCTCGTCCCACTGCGACCGGGACATTGTTTCCACGTGGTAAGAACCCGCGGGATCCTTCTTGGTCAGGTCCGCCACGTACAGCAGGTCGCCGGCGCCATCGCTGGAGGTGGTCTGAACCACTCGCACGTGACCCCGAGCGTTCTCCGGGACGTCCGCGATCTTCTGGACCACGTGGAACTCGCCCTTCTCGTCGAGCCAGGTCAGCAGCAGGTTCGGCGTATCGTCCTTCAGTTCGAGCGGCGGCAGCTCATTGCCCTTGGGTGCTGTGCTGCGGTGGGGATCGGTAGAGTCCTTGTCGCAGCCCGCGCTGCCGAACGCGCTGCTGACCCCAAGCACGATCACCAGCAGCCGGGCGCCGACGCTTCGACGACCAGAGCATGCGCCTGCGGGCTCCCGTCGTGCTCGCCGATGCGCCGCGGAACGACGGCAGGTTGCGGCTGTAAGCGGTGAACTCGGATTCATTGGCCAGTCAGCGGAGGAGGGTCGCTGGAAGCAGCGCTCTCGTGCCACGCGAGACGCTCCTGAAGTCTGAGGCCTACTCTGCAGGCGGCAAGGTGTCCATCTCGGCGCGCTCTCGAGCGCGCTTCACCTTGCCAGGAATCGAGCGGATCCACTCCAGGATGCCTATGGCGATGTACACCGAGAGCAACCAGACCAGGACGAATGGCGGTTCGAACTGCTGCCAGACCACCGCGCTCGAGCCGATGATGAACAACACGAAGAGCACGGTGCCCGTGTTGAGCTTCAGGTCCTTGAAGGATCGGAACTGGACGTTGCTCACCATCAGCAGGCTGAGCACCACGGTGACTGCCATGATCAGCAGGCTGTACTGGGCGTTGCCGAGGGCGCCGCTGACCGCGTGATTGGCGACCACCAGCGTGATCAGCACACCGCTGGCAGGCGGGATCGGCAAGCCCGTCACGTACTTTCCTGGCTTGATCGGCGTTCCCGAGGAATCGGAGCTCAGCACGTTGAAGCGGGCCAGTCTGATGGCGCCGCAGGCCGCGAACATGAACGCGGCGAGCACTCCAGCCGTGGGGAAACGGTAGAGCGACCACTTGTAGACCAGGACGCTCGGCGCGACGCCGAAGCTCACGATGTCTGCAAGGGAGTCGATCTGCAGGCCGAAAGCGCTCTGGGTCTTCGTCATGCGCGCGACCCGGCCATCCAGCAGGTCGAAGAACATGGCGAAGATGAGCAGCATGGCGGCCTTGTAGAAGTCCGCGCCGCTCGGCGAGCCGGTCGAGACGATCAGGATCGCGTTGAAGCCGCAGAAGATGCTGCCCAGCGTGATCGCGTTGGGCAGGACGAAGAGCGTCTTCTTGAGATCCAGACGACGTCGTCGACGTCGGCGGCCAGGTTGTTTGCGGCGTAGCCCCACGGCTTTTGAAACTAGCTTTGCGCGGCGCGGCAGTCCAGTCGCGCCTGCGTGTGGCAGTGCGTTCTCCAGGTCTGCCTCGGTTTTCCCAAGTTCTCGTTATGCTTGGTGAACCGCGTGCGGGATCGGGAGAGGTCGGGGGTCGGGCCCGCCCTGGGTTGGGGCGTGAAACCTCAGGGCACCGGGCCTGGAGCCTCGACGTTCGGGTCGCCCGCGGCTCGAAGCCTGGGATTGCTCACACGAGCTCGGGGTGAGGTCAGCCGCAGGAAAGTGGGCCCGTCGTCCCGGCCAACTCTAGGATGGGAGTGCCATGTGGACTTCCCTCGATCTGCGCACTCACCTCCTCGCTTCCAGCCGCGCCGCGCGGCGTGCTCGACGCTGGCTGCTGCGCATCCCGGCGCTCGGTTTGGCGCTCGGAGCGATGGCGTGTGGCGGGAACTCCGACGCCATGAAGAAGGAAGTGAGCGAGCTTCGGGAGCAGGTCACTCAGCTCCAGGGCAGCCAGGATCACCTCGAGGAGCGCCTGATGGCGATCGAAGCGCAGCGCCACGAGAAGGCGGTGGCCGCCGAGGTGGCTGCGGAGCCCGAGGCGGATGAGCGTCCACGCCTGAAGACGGTGCGCCTGGTGCCCGAGGCGCCCGCGCCGCCGGTCGACGAGAGCGGCTTTGGCGGGCAGGCGGATGCCAGCGCCGTGGGGCAGACTGAAGGACAGCGCTAGATGAAGGGGCGTGCTGCTCGCGGGAGTGCGCCGGTGGAGATCGAGAAACTCACCATGGGAAGACGATACATGAGCCAACCCGGACGAGGCTCCGTGCGAATCGTTCACTTCGCCAGCGTGCTCTTGCTCGGGGGCGCGGGATCGTCCCTGTACGCCGTCGATGCGGCGGCACAGGACGAAGGGGGCGAGGCCGCAGGTGGGGGGGAGACGACCACCATCACGGTGACGCCTCCTTCGTCGACCACCACGACCAGCACGACGCTACCACCACCGGGGTATCCCGCGCCAGGGACCGACCTCGAGGGACACCTGCCCTCGAGCAGTCACGCTTCGAGTGACATCTCGCGCTCGAGCGATGGCTTCGATTTGCTGCCTGGCGGTGGCGGGGGCGGCGTAGTCCGCGGAAGCAAAGGCGCGGAAGCAATTACGGGCAATCGCGCGATGTCGGTCCCCCAGATCCACGTGGTCAAGCGCGGCGACACCCTCTGGGACCTGAGCTCGCACTACTATCGCAACCCGTACATGTGGCCGAAGCTGTGGAGCTACAATCCGCAGATCCAGAACCCTCACTGGATCTACCCGGGAGACCAGCTGCGCATGCGCCTGGACGCGGGGCCGGTGCCGATCAGCGCCGACGGCACCTTCATCGATCGCCGACCGCAGGTTCCCCGCGACACCATCTTCCTGCGCGACCAGGGCTACATCGACGATCCGAAGCGCGACGTCTGGGGTCAGCTGGTCGGCGCACGCGAGGATCAGATGCTGCTGGCGGAGGGCAACCACGTCTACATGGTCATGCGTCCCGGGGTGGAGCTTCGCCTCGGCCAGCTGCTGACCCTGTTCACCGAGGTTCGTCAGCCCCGCAAAGTCGCTGGCGCGCGCAAGCCCAAGGGTTCGATCGTCGCCATCAAGGGCAGCGTCAAGATCGAGCAGTGGGATCCGAAGAGCCGCGTTGCTCGCGGAAAGATCGTGGAGTCCCTCGACGTGATCGAACGCGGCATGAAGGTCGGTCCGGTCGGGAGGCGCTTCGATGTCGTCCCGCCCAAGCGCAACGACGCCGACGTCTGGGCGCGCATCCTGACCAGCGTTTACCCGCACGTCTTCATGGCGCAGAACCAGGTCGTGTTCATCGACAAGGGGTCCAAGGACGGCCTCGAAGCCGGCAACCGGCTGTTCGTCGTGCGGCGGGGCGACAGCTGGCGCCGTTCGCTGAAGACCGCGACCAAGATGGCTCGTGACCGAGTCCGTCAGGACGTGCCGGACGAAGTCGAGATCGAGCGCACACCGCTCGAGGGCGACGAGCAAAAATTCCCAGAGGAAATCATCGGCGAGCTGCGGATCCTGCGTACACGCGAGGACAGCTCCGTCGCTCTGGTGACGGTTTCCCATCGCGAGATGGTCCCTGGTGATCGCGCCGTCGCTCGCAAGGGCTTCTGAATACGAGGTGACTCACGCTGGGCGCAGGGCGTCCGGGCGATACGCGTAGCCCACCTTCACTCGACTCAGGGTCTGCCAGCTGTGTTCCATCTTCAGCAGGGCTTCGGCGACTTGGCGACTGCTCAGGCAGAGCTCGCGAGCTCTCGCCAGCGTGGCGCGGATTGGAGCCAGCGCGTCTGCTGGATGGAAAGTCACGCCTGGCAGGATGATGCAGCCGGTCTCCTGGACCACGAGGTGACACTGGGCCACCGGCGAATCGGGGAGCTGCAGCTGGACATCACGCCCGACGTCATCCTGGGGTGCGATCCACCAGCAAGCGCCGGTCCACAGATCGTCGGCGACCAGCAGTCCGTCCACGTCCCGGAACACCAGGATCCCGGGCAGCGCCGCGGCGATGCGCGCTGCCTCACCGCGCTCCCCAGGGTCCTCGAGACTGGTGGCTATCGCCTGAGCGAGCCCGCCGGCGAGCAGGGCGAACTCGATGGAGGCCGCATCCCGGGAGGCTGCGGCCGGATGATCTCGCTCGAAGCGCCCGCAGCGCTCGCCCAGCTCGCCGCGCAAGCGCCGAGTCTCCGCCTCCCAGGCGCCGCTCGCCGCTCGCGCGACCAGCTCGTCGTAGACTGCGCGTAGCCCGGGAGTCATGTGCGCAGGGGTGTGCCCGAGCCACGGCTCCCATGCAATAGCCCTCTGTCCGCCGGCAAGCAGCGGCGCCCGCCGTGAGGGGGTGCAGGCCGTGGCGGTCTCGTCGGCCTAACCTGCTAGAGATCGCCCTGTGGGCGCGGGAGCGTGTATCCTCGGCGTCCGGCTTCCATGGGCTACAATCGCGTCTTCTTTCCCCAAGCTGCGCTCGACGAGTGGATCGCCGAGGACCGGGTGGATTTCAACGGGCGTGAGCTGGTGATCAAGGCCGAGGGACGGCGCTACGACATCAGTGAAGGCGTCCGCGTGCTCGGCGAGGTCACCGGCTCGTCCGACCGACACAACCTCGTGGGGAAGGTGAAGGAGCGCTTCGCCCTCGAGTCGGCGGGAGGCGAGCTGTTCGAGACATCACTCATCCTCGGCGAGAACGCCTACGAGGTCGTGCCGGGCTGGCTCGGCCTGCCGATCGGCAGCTTCGTGGCCCACCTGACTGGCAGAGAGCGACGGCGAGCGCTAGCTGACGCAGAAGCGCACTCGGGCGGAGTCCCACCGGGTGCCCAGCCGGCGAGCGATGAAGAC
>JAGQIY010000955.1 GCA_020430865.1 Myxococcales bacterium | reverse complement strand
TCCAAGGACGACACCGAGGCGTCCAAGGCGGACGCCGAAGAGCAAACCACCACGCTGGAGAGCGAGACCGAAGACACCAAGGACGACGCGGTGGTGTCGTCAGGCGGATCCGGGGATGGTCGAGGGGGTGAGGAGAGCAAGCCCGCTGCCTGGGGACGCCCGCTGATGCGCCTGGACCAGTTCTGGACCCGCTTCGAGATGCGTCTGTGCGCGGTTGTGCTGGGACTCGAGGTCTTTTCCCTCTCCTTGTGGGTCGTGCTGAAAGGCATGAGCGCACGCCCGGACTCCGGCTCGAACGCCGGCATCGTATTCCGCGCGGTAATCGGCGCCGTGTTGCTCGGGTCGCTGGGCTACTGGGCTCTGAAGAAGCAGTCGATGATGATCCGCCGTGTGGTGGCCATCGCTGGCGTGGCGATTGGGCTGTTTGGCGCGAAGGCCTGGGCCAGCTGGGGCGTGGAGTACAGCTCCAACCTACTCAACTGGTACCAGCAAGCATCGAGCCTGACCTTGCTCGGCGGCTTGCGAGGGATCGGGACGCGATTGACGCTGCTCCTCGCGCTGCTCGGTGGCTCGCTCGCCACCGGTGCGGGGAAGCACATCACGATCGACGTCGTGACTCGCATGGTCAAGCCAGCCGTGCGGAAATGGATGGTGCTGGTCGGCTGGGTCGCCACCGCTGCCATCTGCTTCGTCGCCTCCTGGGGCTTCTTCGACCACGTGGCCATCGAGTCGTTTGGAGCCAAGAACGACGACCCCGCCGGCAAGAAGATCAGCACCAGCTTCGAGTCTCTGGGAGAGAACTTCTTCATCGTGCGCAAGCAGCTGGGACTCGACTTCAAGACCCTCCCCCACGTGCTCAAGGGCGAGAACTACGCCACCTACCTCAAGGGCAGCGAGTGGAACCAATGGCTCGATGAGTCTGGGATGACCGAGCGCTACGGCAAGGAGAAGACCGAAGGCATACGCGTGCCCGACGACGCCACCCGCGCGCCGATCGTCGTGATACCCGGCAAGGGTGAGCCGCGTGGCGAGCTGATCAGCACCGCCAACCTGGTGTTTCCCATCGGGTTGTTCATCATCGCCATGCGCTTTCTCTTGCTCACCCTGCTGGTGCTGAGCGGCCATCGCACCACCGAGCCGGAAGAAGACCAGACGTTCGCCTCGGACGAATCGGGTGGAGGCGGCGACCCGCCACCAGATCCAGATCCTCCTGGCACCAAGGACGCAGGCACAGAGGACACGAAGGAGAGCCCACCGGCCTCCAGCGAAGACTCGGGCGACGACTCCGATGAGGACGACGACTCCGACGACGAAGCCAAGGCCTCGACGAAGCAGGAGGCCGCCTGATGCCCATTCTGTTCTTCGTCCTGGTCTTCGCGCTGCTTGGAGCTCCGGTGTTCGCCGTCATGGCGGGCACCACGGAGCTGGCCTGGCTGCTACACCCCAACGAGAACCTGCGCTTCGTACGCTTCTTGGCTCCGGACGTGCTGGACGACCGCTTCGCGGGTTCGCCCATCCTGGTGACGGTGCCGCTGTTCACCTTCGTCGGCTATCTGATGGCCGAGAGCAAGACGCCTCACCGCCTGGTCCGCGCATCGACGGCGTTCTTCGGCTGGTTGCCGGGCGGACTGGCCATCGTCTGCATTTTCGCGAGCGCGTTCTTCACGACGCTCACGGGTGGCTCCGCTGTGACGATCGTCGCCATCGGTGCTCTGCTGTACCCCGCGCTGCGCGAACGCGGCTACCCGGAGAAGTACTCGCTGGGTCTCGTGATGACCGGCGGCAGCCTGGGGCTCTTG
>JAGQIY010000099.1 GCA_020430865.1 Myxococcales bacterium | reverse complement strand
TGCCTCGGCGCGGGGCGTTTCCGTGCTTCCGCGGAGGCCTTCCGGCCTAGCGTTTTTTTTTCGTTGGGGAGGCTTTTGGCGGGCGGATCTGCCCTCCGGCGGCCTCGACCAAGCGACGGGTCTCGGCGTCCATTTCGGCTTCTTGGGCGTCCGTCTGGTGGTCGAAGCCGACCAGATGGAGCAGCCCGTGGGCGAGCAAGAAGCGCACCTCGTCGAGCAGCGGGTGGCGTCTCTCGCGGGCTTGGCGCCCCGCGGTGTCGAGGGAGATCACGACGTCTCCCAGCACACGAAACGGCAGGTCTTCGGGGCCCGCGTCTACCTCCTCGAGGGCGAACGCCAGCACGTCCGTCGGTTGGTCCTTTCCGCGATGAACCCGATTCAGCTCGTGGATCTCGGCGTCGCCGGTCAGCAGCACGGAGAGCTCGGCGCTCTCCAGCTCGAGGGCCCGCAGCATGTGATCTGCCAAACGCTTCACGCGCCGTGCGTCCAAGGGAGCACAGCCTGGCGCACGGCGCGACACGTAGCTAGGCATGTTCAGCTCTTCGGGATCTTCTTTGCATCCTCGAGGAAACGCTCCAGGCCGATGTCCGTGAGCGGGTGCTTCGCGAGTTGCTGGATCACCTTCAAGGGTAGAGTCGAGATGTCCGCCCCCATCATCGCGGCTTCCACGAAGTGCATCGGGTGGCGCACGCTCGCCACGAGCACCTCCGTCTCGAGTCCGTAGTTCTGGTAGATGTTGATGATCTGCTCGACCAGCTCCATCCCCGGCATCGAGATGTCATCCAGGCGCCCGACGAAGGGCGAGATGATGCTCGCGCCAGCCTTGGCGGCGAGCAGCGCCTGGCTTGGCGAGAAGCACAGGGTGACGTTGGTCTTGATGCCTTCGTCGGTGAACTGCCGCACGGCCTTCAAACCGTCGATGATGAGCGGCACCTTCACGTAGACGTTGGGGTGGATCTTCGCCAGGCGTCGACCCTCTTCCAGGATTCCCGCGGTGTCCGTCGCCAGCACCTCGGCGCTCACGGGACCATCCACCAGCTCGCAGATCTCTGGAATGGTGTCTTCGAGGGTGCGCCCGGTCTTCGCCAGCAAGGACGGGTTCGTGGTTACGCCGTCGATGGCGCCCATCGCCGCGGCTTCTTTGATTTCGCCGATGTCAGCGCTGTCGATGAAGATCTTCATGGCATTACTCCTGGTGCTCCGAGCTAGGGCGCTCGTCTGGAAGGCTCCCTGGTGACCGCGCGTGACCTCGAGGGACCGCGCGCGCCCGCTTCGCCTACCTGCTCACAGCCCCTGGAGCAAGGCCACTCACGGTGTCAGGCCGAGGTTGCGCTCGCACGGCGCGAACTCCGTGCCGTCGTCATGACCGATCTGAGCCCTGCGGCAGTTGCCCCTGCGCCCACGCAAGCTCGCGCGACTTGCGCTCGCGGCTGCCGGCCTCCGTCAGCGGCTCGCTGTTCTCCTGGTCGGAGCTGGCGTCCGGCAGCTTGCGAGGCCTGCGCTGGCTGCTTGTTCCTGCGGTGCGGTCGTGCGTCGCCTGGGCGAGGCACGACCGCACTGGCACTCCCGGGCGAGCCCGGTGCTCGCGGCGGTGGCGACGCCGCTGGACTGGTCTCGCGCGCTGCCCACGACGTACGGAGCCGCGCGCAGCTACTGGGGTCGTACCCCGACTGGAGATCTCGACGCCTCGGCCTCGTGCCAGCGCTCGCGTGGTGCTCGCGTCGGGTGCTACCGCACGGCAGCGTTCAACGCAGGAAGGCGGAGGCGCCCGCTTCTCCTCACCCCCAGAACCCGCGGGCCTGGCGCGGGCGTGGTCGAGCGAGTCCAGGCTGGAGGTCTCGCCGCGGACGCTGCTCGGAGTCCATGTAGGTTCGATCCTGGTCCGGGTCATCGGGCGGCTCTCGGACCAGGGGTCGGTCGTGACGCTCCGCGGCAGCGGCTGCCCTCCCGCACGCCGCGCTGTGGCGTAGCGCTCAACAGTCCGCGCGGTGGGGAGCTTTGCGAAGCCCAGTTCGCAGGCAGTGCATCTCTGGGGTGGCGAGGTCGACCGACTGAGAAGCGAGCTTCGCGCCGGTGAGCAATGACACCGCCTTGTGTAGCGCCGCGCCGCGCTCACGAGACAAGCCGCACGGCGTCATACCGTGCTGGTGCTCGAACCGGCGTCGGGGTGGTCGCGATCCAGTGCGCAGCTCAGCGCAATGGTCGCTTGAAACCTGCTGTCACTGGAGTACTCAGCGAGGCCGTACCGCGCGCCCACGTCGAGCCCAACGAGGGTGTACTGGGCGCCAGCCATCGCGCCGCCGAGCGCGAACCGCACGTAGCTGCAGAGAAGAGCCACGGAAACATGACCGAGTTTCGACCCATCCGACGTCTAGCAATCGTGAACCGCGGTGAAGCCGCGATGCGCTGTATTCGCGCGGTGAAGACGTTGCGTGCCCTGGAGAACTCCGAGATCGAGGTGCTGGTGCTCTACACCGCCGTCGATCGCAACGCGCCCTTCGTCCGGCATGCAGACATCGCGGTGTTGTTGCCGACTCCAGGCACCGCGGTGCAGTCCTATCTGAATCACGACCTCCTGTTGCGCACCTTGGAGCGCCACCAGGTGGATGCGGTCTGGCCCGGTTGGGGTTTCGTCGCAGAGGACCCAGCGTTCGTCGACCGCCTGGACGCCGCGAAGATCCGCTTCCTCGGACCAACCAGTGCGACGATGCGTGCGCTTGGCGACAAGATCGCTTCCAAGGAGCTTGCCGAACGCAGTGATGTTCCGGTGACGAAGTGGAGCAACGGCGTGGTGGCCAGCGTCGAGGAAGCGCGTCGCCATGCGGAAAATATCGGCTACCCGCTCGTGATCAAGGCATCCGCCGGCGGAGGCGGTCGAGGTATTCGCGTGGTGCGCGAGCCTTCACAGCTCGAGGGCGCGTTCCGCTCCGCGGCCTCCGAAGCGCAGGCTGCGTTCGGCGACGGACGCCTGTTCATGGAGGCGATGGTCCAGGGCGGTCGCCACATCGAGGTGCAGATCGTCGCCGACAAGCACGGCAACGTGATCGCCCTCGGTTGCCGCGACTGCTCGGTGCAGCGTCGCCATCAGAAGGTGATCGAAGAGGCGCCCCCCGCGCACCTGCCGCCGCTCCTGATCAAGGCGGTGAAGGACTCGGCGGTGGAGCTCGCGAAGAGCGTCGGCTACTCCGGTGTCGGCACGGTAGAGTTCTTGGTGCGTGACGCAGAATATTTCTTCCTGGAAATGAACCCGCGCCTGCAGGTGGAGCATGGTATCACCGAGGAGTTGACCGGCACCGAGCTCGTGCAGACGCAGATCCGCATCGCCCGAGGCGAGCGCCTGCCGGAGCTTGACTACAAGGAGCGCGGGTTTGCCATCGAAGCACGCGTCTGCGCGGAGGACCCCGACGCTGGCTTCTTGCCCGCGCCCGGACGCATCGCTCGCTTCGATCCGGCGCTCGGGCCACGGCTACGCATCGACACCGGCGTCGCGTCGGGCAGTGAAGTGCCAGCAGACTTCGACTCCTTGATCGCCAAGGTGATCGCCTACGGCGACACCCGCGAAGAGGCCAGAGCGAGGCTCGCCTGCGCGCTGCGCGACTTCGATCTGGTGATCGAGGGTGGAGCGACCAACAAGGGTTACCTGCTGGAGCTGCTGGAGGCCGAGGACTACAAGGCTGGGGGCGTCGACACCCTGTGGCTCGATCATTGGCACGCCGAGCGCAAGCACACCGACGACCTCGCCGCCGAGGGGCTGATCCTCGCGGCACTGCTGTCGTATCAGGTACAGCGTGAGGTCAAGCGTCTGAACTTCTACGCCGACGCGGCGAACGTCACTCCCGAGAAGATCCCCCCGTCCGTCGGTCAAGAGATCGACCTGACGTACCTTGGGAAGCCGTATCGGGTGCGTGTGTTCGCCTCCGGTTCCTGGCAGTATCGCGTGCACTTGGACGACCGCGTCGTCGCGGCGCGCATCAACGCCTCGAGCGAGAACGCGGCGCGCCTGGTGATCGGTGATCGAGACCTGCGGGTGCTCTACGACATCACGGACACCAACATACGTATCGAGATCGAGGGCCGAGTCCACAGCTTCGGGCGCCAGACGGCGGGCCAGGTGTGCGCCAGCGCTCCGTCGATGGTCGTGGCCTTGCACGTGAGCTTGGGAGACCGCGTGGAGGCCGGACAGCAGCTCGGTTTGGTCGAAGCCATGAAGATGGAGATCGGCTTCGACTCGCCCGTGGCCGGCACCGTCAAGGAGATCCGCGCGCGAAAGGGTCAGCAGGTCGCAGCGGGCGACGTGATCCTGGTCATCGACCCGGCGAGCGAGGAAGGTGACGCCGAGACCAGCTCGCGCCTGGTGTTTCCGCTGGTGGAGGACTCCCTGGCGCTGCTCTTCAGCAAGGACGAGCAAGGCCAGCTCGCAGAGCCCAATCTGGCGCGCGCGGCTGCGGCTCCGGCCTCGGTCTGGCGCCGAGCGATGGACGCCGTCGACGAGGAGGTGCTGCGGATCATGCTGGGCTACGACGCCTTCGATGAACGCGTCGAGCGCCTGATAGGTTTCCTCGAGGCACCGATCCCGGACACCATGCCACCGGCCCAGCTGAAGCAGCTCGCCGAGGTCAAGCGCCAGCTCGGCGTCTTCGCCGACATCGAGCGCATCTTCACCCGGCGTCGCGCGGCCGACGACGCCGGCTCTGTCGGGGCCTCGAACAACGCGCGCATGCGCCTCTATGTGCGCCGTCTACGTGCTGGCGGCGCCGAGCTGCCCCAGGAGTTCCTCGACGATTTGAAGCGTGCTCTGGCTCACTACAACGTCGACTCACTGGACTACAGCGTGCCGTTGGAGCGCGCAGTCCTGCGTCTCTTCGCGTCTCAGGCGAACCCCGAGCTGCGCTTCCGACTCGTGCGCGCGCTGCTCAAGCGGGTGATGCAGCTGGTGGACGCCGGCTTCGAGCTGGACCGAGACGCTGACCTGCGACTTGCGCTCTCCAGCATGGCGCAGATGCGTGGTCAGCTGCCCGACGACGTCGCCGACGCAGCCATCGACGCCACCTACACCATCTTCGAGCGGCCAGAGCTGAGCCGTCAGGCCGAGCGCACCTCGCGCGGTGTGGAGAGCTGGCTAGCCCGCAGCAACGAGGCCATCGAGGACTCGGTGCTCGCGGACCTCGCGCTTGCGCCATCCGGGGTGTTTCGCCAGGTCAAGCAGTGGCTGCGCAACGCCCCGGCGCGTCAACGCGCGATCGCGCTCTCGGCCTGCATTCGCCGCAACTACGCGCCAAAACAGCCAACATCCCAGCGCAGCAAGCGGGTCACGCTGGGTGACGTCGAAGTCCCGGTGACGCGCCTCGAGTTCGTCACTGAGGGCGACGGAGAGTGTCGCCTTGCGGAAACAGAACGCAGGGTGGTGCTGGCGGCGTTGAGCGATCCCGAAGCCGCCGTCCAGGTCTTCGATGCGCTGCTGCGTGAGGTTGCGGATCAGGTGTTTGCGCTCGAGCTCGTGGTGACCATCGAGGACGAGGGCGAGATCATTCCGCTGATCGAGCGCGTCACGGCGCGCGCGAAGGAGGGCGTCCCCGCGCAGCGTTTCACCGTCTCCGTGCTCAACCAGGAGCTTCGCACCTGCCACTACTCCTTCAGCGGTGAAGACGGACGCCCGCTGGATTTGCACCTGCTGCATCCAGAGGCAGCCGAGCGCGTCGACTTCGACCGCTACAAGAGCTTCGAACTCGAGCGCCTGATGTCGCCCGAAGGCATCTATTGCTTCCACGGGAAGAGCCGGGAGGTCCCCGAGGACGAGCGAGTCTTCGTGCTCGTGGACGTGCGCGGGCGTCCACCGGAGGATGGCCCCGCTGCGATTCACTACGTGCCGATCGTCGAGCGGGCTTTCCACGAGGCAGCGCGGACGCTTCGACACATCTTGCTCGAACGTGATCCAAGGCGCAGGCTGCAGTGGAACCGGATCACGCTGTTCCTGGCTCACGAGGTCGTGCTCGATGCCAACACTGCTGGCTGGCTCTCGCGCAAGCTGCACCCCGCGACGCGCCACCTGGGTCTGGAGCGAGTCGCCGTGCGCCTCAAGATCCTGGACCCCACCGCCCCGTCAGAGCCGGCACGGCGCCGGGAGATGTTGATCAGCGACATCACGGGCAGCTCGATGGAGATCCTGTGGCGCGAGCCTCACACTCAGCCGCTGGTGCCGGTGCAGGCGTACGAGCGCAGCGTGGTGGCCGCCAAGCGCCGGGGTCTGGTGTATCCTTACGAGATCATCCGCATGCTCGCGCCCGACGGTGGTCCGCGCTCGGTGCGAGCGACCGAGCGAGCGCTTCCGTCAGGAAACTTCGTCGAGTACGATCTGGACCCCAAGAGCAAGACGCCGAAGGCGGTCAGCGTCGACGGGCGCGCCTACGGACAGAACCAGGCCGGCGTGGTCTTCGGCGTGATCTCGACGCCGACCAAGAAGGTCCCCGAGGGGATGAAGCGCGTGCTGGTGCTCTCGGATCCGACGCGCGAGATGGGCGCTCTCTCGACCCCCGAGTGCGAGCGGGTCGTCGCGGCGATCGACCTCGCAGAGGAGCTCGGGGTGCCCCTCGAGTGGGTACCTGTATCCAGCGGTGCGAAGATCGCGATGGACTCCGGCACCGAGAACCTGGACGCTACGGCGCGCGTGGTGAAGCGCATCGTGACCTTCACCCAGAGCGGTGGTGTCATCCACATCATCGTGGCTGGCGTGAACGTCGGCGCGCAAAGCTACTGGGACGCTCTCTCCACCATGCTGCTCCACACCCGTGGGGTGCTGATCATGACGCCGCGTTCCTCGATGGTGCTGACGGGCCGAGCAGCGCTCGCGGCGTCGGGCTCCGTGTCCGCCGAGGATGAGGTCGCGATCGGTGGGCACGAGCGCATCATGGGGCCCAACGGTCAGGGGCAATACTTCGCCACGGACCTGAAGGAGGCCTTTCGCATCCTCTACGAGCACTACTCCTACACGTACGTCGTGCCCGGGGAGCAGCGTCCGCGGGAGCTGGACACCAGCGATCCGTCGGATCGACGCGTCACCGAAGCCGCGTACCAGAAGAGCTCCGACGCCGAGACGTTCGAGCGCGTGGGCGAGATCTTCGACGACAGCACCAATCCAGGGCGCAAGCGCCCCTTCTCGATGCGCGCGCTGATGAGCGCGTTGATCGATCAGGATGGCGGCTTCCTGGAGCGCTGGAAGAACCAGATCGGTGCCGAGACGGCGATTGTCTGGGACGCACACCTCGGTGGCCAGCCGGTGTGTCTGGTCGGTATCGAGAGCCAGAACGTTCCGCGCTATGGCTATCGCCCGCTGGACGGACCCGCGGAGTGGAACGGCGGGACGCTGTTCCCGCAGTCGTCTCGCAAGGTGGCACGCGCGCTGAACAGCGCCAGCGGCAATCGTCCAGCGGTGATCCTGGCGAACCTCAGTGGCTTCGATGGTTCACCAGAATCCATGAGGAAATTCCAGCTGGAGTATGGAGCGGAGATCGCTCGCGCCGTGGTGAACTTCAAGGGGCCGATCTTGTTCCTGGTGGTCTCGCGCTACCATGGTGGCGCGTACGTCGTGTTCAGCCGTGAGCTGAACCCGAACCTGCGCGCCCTGGCGCTCGAAGGCAGCTTTGCGTCGGTGATCGGCGGCGGGCCCGCGGCCAAGGTGGTGTTCGGGCGTGAGGTGCGCGGCCGAGTGCAGGCAGATCCGCGGGTGAAGCAGGCACTCGAGCAGCTCCGCGAGGAGCGCAGTCAGGCGGCCCGTGAGCGCCTCGAGCGCCTCAGCCAGGACGTCCTGCTGGAGAAGCAGGCGGAGGTAGCTCAGGAGTTCGACTCCGTGCACAGCGTGGAGCGCGCGCTGAAGGTTGGCTCGCTGGAGCGCATCCTGCCAGCCAACGACATGCGCCAGTTCCTGATCAACTCGCTCTGCGAGGCACTTGGCCGCGCAGCCGAGTGACCGCCTGCCCGCGTCTCCGGAGGAGGAAACCCCGGGGTCGCCTGGCTTCGCCGGAGGCGCGAACTGACGGGGTCGGCCCTGAGCAGAGCTCAGGGAGCGAGCAGGCGAAACTTCCAGCCGCCTTCCCGACGTTCGTACTCGTAGCGTCGGTGCAGGCGCGCCTCCCCTTCGCACCAGAACTCGATGCGGTCGGGCGTGATCCCGTAGCCTCCCCAGTGCGCGGGGCGTTCGATGGATCGATTCCCCAGGGAAGAAAGCAGCGCTCTTCGCTGCCGCTCGAGCTGCTCGTAGCTCTCGATCTCCTGGCTCTGCGGCGACAGCACGGCGCCCAGCTGGCTGCCCCGAGGGCGAGACGCGAAATAGTCGTCGCTGGCCTCGGCGCCGAGCCGCTCGACGTTACCCTCTATGCGCACCTGAGCTTCGAGGCTCGGCCAGTGAAACACCAGCGCCGCGCGTCCCGAGCCTTCGAGTTCTCGTGCCTTGCGGCTCCGATAGTTGGTGAAGACACGCAGCTGCCCGTGCACGCAGCTCTTGACGAGCACCATGCGGACCGAGGGACCGCGCTCACCAACGGTCGCCAGCGCCGCGGCGTCGGCGCGGTCACCACCCGCGCGCGCCAGGGTGTACCAAGCGGAGAACAGGACGAGAGGATCCGCATCCGGTGTGGGTTCGCTGCGTCGCTCCAGGAGCTCTGCCTTTCCGTCCGGGGTCTGGGGTTGGGGGGGAGGAGTCACGCGCGTCTCAATTCCTGGCCGAGGCTCTCGAGCGCCGCTCGCAAGCGCTCGGGAGGGTAGAAAGCGTAGCCGACGGGGAAGCCGTGCAGGTGCGGTCGCCCAACGAACGCCTGAGGCATCAGCTCGATGCGGATCTGTCGCTGCGCCAGGCGCGCTGCCAGCGCCTGAAGGTCCACGCTCTCTGGCACGGACAACCAGAGGATGGGACCTCCTCCCGGCGTCGTCCAGCGCACGCCCTCGGGCATCAGCTCCTCCAGCGCGTCCAGGCAGAGATGGTAGCGCTCGTCCAGCGCGCGCTGAACGCGCGTGAGGTGTGTGTCGTAGTAGCCGCGATCGAGGAACTCCGCCAGCGCTGCCTCCATCAAGGCGGCGTTGCCCAGGGTCGCGAGTCGCTTGGTGGCGAGCAGCGCAGGCATTGCCGTGCGGGAACACAACACGTAACCCAGTCGCAAGCTGGGAAGCAGCTTCTTGGTGAACGAGTTGACGTACAGCACGTTCTCTCCCCCCAGGGCTCGGAGGCTCGGGCGATAGTCGCTCTCGCTCAGCATGTCGGAGCCCCAGTCGTCTTCGAGCAGCGCGAAGTCCAGGCGCCGCGCCAGCGCTAGCAGTCGCTCGAGCTCGTGGGTGGAGTAGGAGTGCCCGGTGGGGTTCTGAAAAGAAGTGATGGCGTACATCAGGCCAGGGCGGTTGCTCTGGAGGTCACGCTCCCAAGCCGCGAAGTCGATGGGCTCGAAGGGATCGAGGTCGAGAGGCACCAGGCGCAGGTTGTGGACCTCGAAGAGCAGCCGAGCATAGCGGTAGATCGGGTTCTCGAAGGCGATGCAGCGGGGGGCGAGCGCGCGGCTCACCACGTCGAGCGCCTGTTGTGACCCGGTGGTGACGAGCACCTCGTCTGCAGACGTGCGAATGCCACGCGCGCAGAGGCGCGCGGCGATCAGCTCGCGCAGCGGGGCGTAGCCCTTGGCGTCGTAGAAGGTCGGGAGCCCGGGTAGGCTCAGTACCGAGCGGATACAGTCAGAGAGCTGCTTGTGCGGTAGCAGGGCAGGGTCGACGAACACGGCGCTCAGGTAG
>JAGQIY010000954.1 GCA_020430865.1 Myxococcales bacterium | reverse complement strand
CTCGTCGCGAACGATGCCGCCCTTGGCGATGTCGCCGTAGCTGATCGGCTGCGCCAGGCCCTTGTCAGCCTGCACCTTCAACAGCGACGCCGTGGTCGTCGTCTTGCCATGGTCGATGTGACCGATGGTGCCGACGTTCACGTGGGGCTTCTTGCGTACGAATTTCTCCTTCGCCATGACTGCTTCCTGTTGGTCTCTTCGTTCAGATCTTCGTTTGGGTTAGGTTGGCTCGTCTGAGACGACCTCTTTGGAGCCCACCACCAGGATTGAACTGGTGACCTCGTCCTTACCAAGGACGCGCTCTACCGACTGAGCTAGGTGGGCAAGGTGGTCCAAACTTGCTGGCTCGTCTCGCTTCGGCTGCCCGACTGAGCAGCGTGGCGAAAGTCACCGGAGCGGGAGATGAGACTCGAACTCACGACGTTCAGCTTGGAAGGCTGACGCTCTACCAACTGAGCTACTCCCGCATTCCCCCGGTCGCCCGGGGCGCACCCCGCCGGGCCCGGAGGCTCGGCTGAGTGCGTGCTGCGCCTCGCGAAGATTCGTGGGGCACAGACTTCAAGTTCTATCCTGGTTGATGGGTGTTCCTTCGAAGAGGCGCGCAAGCGCCTCGTCCTGGATTCAGTGAGCTATCGAGGCTCGCTACCCGTGGAGGGTGATGGATTCGAACCAACGTAGGCATAAGCCGGCAGGTTTACAGCCTGCTCCCTTTGGCCACTCGGGCAACCCTCCGGAGAGTCTTCGTGGGCAAGCCACGAATCAGCGATGTGCGAGGTCGATGTGTCTTGGGTGGTCGGCCGTGAGCTGGGGAGGGGACTCGAACCCCTAACCGCCTGTTTACAAAACAGGTGCTCTACCAATTGAGCTACTCCAGCGAGGGAGTGTTGGTGAGCCGGACCGGCCCGGGCGTGGTAGCGGACCTTCGAAGGTCTCGCTACTGAACTGCCGCTCTGACTGAACCTCCGTGATGAAGCTTTAGGTCTTAAGAGTTAGGGTGAGAGGAGCGCCTCAGGCCGAACGGGGAAGTACGACCTAACTTGTCGACGGTGCGTCCCGCTGCGTGTGGGCTAGCGAGAGCCGATGGCGAAGCCGCCAAGGAGAGAGTGGCGTGACCGCCGCTGGAGTCGATGCGCAAAAACCGGACACCTCACCGCAGCCTCCCTCCGGACTCCTGGAAACCAGGTGAATGAAGCGAGGATCTTTTGACGAGGGCCCGACGAACCGGGGCTTGGTAGCGCCGAGCTTTTGACCTGTCAAGCACAATTCGTACCCGCTCCCGGAGGTGGGAGAAACAACGGGATTCTCGGTACTTGCACCCGACTTTCGGAGGCGGATTTGAGAGGTCGCGGTAGCCGGGCACCACTATCCCACGACGTGCGCGTGGCGTCCCATGCCGATACGCCGAGCGCTGATCACGGCACCGCGGTCGTCTTGGCACGAGCGGCGAGGTCATCCAGCGCCGCTTGAAGCTCGGTGCGCGTGTACGGCAAGGCGTCCAGAGCCGCCTGCTCGCGCTTGATGGCTGCCTGAAGCTCGGCCTTCGCCTGACGGGCGCGGTCCACCCATGAGCTGTGCTCTCCGGTGCGGTCCGCCATGCTCAAGGTGTGCTCCATCAGCTGCAAGCCCTTCTTGAGCAGCACCGAGTACCTGAGGCGCATCGCCCCCTCGAAGAGCTGTCTCCGCTGCTCGGTGTCAGCCGCCTTGGGCGGCGGCACCTTCATCAGATCCTCGTGCAAGCGCTTGTAGAGTTCGCCCACGCGAAAGCCAGCCATCGCTGACCAGTGCGCGTCGTAGGCGCGCATGGTGTCCGAGTAGGCGCTCTGAGCATCGAGCAGCAGCTGGCACCGCTCCTCCAGTACCTGCGCGAAGTTGGGAGGCGCTGGGGAAAAGACTATCGCTTCACCTCGCACGCGCCGGATCTCGCCCAGGGCGAAATACAGCTGCGCGAACTCGCTCGGCAGGCGCCCCGCGCGGTCGAGCTGAGACGCCTCGACCACCCCCCGCGCACGCTCCACCTGATACGACGCGCGCTCCACGTCGCCCTGCTGGAGCAGCGCCAGGGCCAGCGCGCTGCGCAGGGTGGCCACCTCGAACGGATTCGGTTTCGAGATGCGGCTCAAGCCCAGCTCGGCGAGCTTCCCACCGTCCTCCCACCGCTCCAAGAAGCCAGCCAGCCGGACGCAACGGATCAGCGCGTCGCGCATCAACTCGGACTTTGGAAACTCCGAGAGCAGGCGTCGATAGCTCTCATAGGCCGCGTCCAGCTCTCCCGCGGAGTCCTGGGAGTGCCCGGCGTTGAACAGCGCGTGAGGAGCGAGCTCGCCGCGCGGCTCGAGGCGGTAGACCTCATTGAATTTCTGCGCGGCAACCTTGAAGTGCCCGGCATCGAACTCACGCTTCGCCTCCTCGAAGAGCTCGCTCAGGGAGGTGGCGTCTCCTGGAGTGATGACCTGGCGTTCTACCGTCAGTTGCTCGGGGCCGCGCGTTTCCGCAGGGCTTCGCGCTTCGGTCTGGGTGGCGGTCCCGCCGCAACCCAGCGCGGCCAGCGTCAAGCCGACGAGCAGCGGGCGAAACGCATGGCGAAGCAGCATCAGCGGGGTTGGATGACGGTGAGGCATGAGGCGTTCAGTGTTCCAAGTTCGGACGTTGTTCCCCAGGGTTCTCGCTGGACGGACCCGGCGCGCCTCCCCCCCACCCTCACCTACAAACGCCTTGGAGCGCGCAGAGAAGACCTGAGCGGATGTTTCGGAGGGCTCGCCGTGTCATCGCGACACAGAGCTAATTACGGCCATACACTCAGGTTTCTGCAGGCCTCTGGCTGGTCTTGATCTATCCGCGGAGTGTCCCTTACCGTGACAGCTGGGTGGCCGGCCGGCGACATCGGGCCGGATCCCTTGGGTGACAGCGGGGAGAGGAAATCGATGGATCGAGCACAAGAGACGGACCTTGAGAGCCTGGAGATGGAGCACGCCGAACTGAAGAGGCAGCTCCAACGCCTCGAACGGCGAGGCCATCTGACCCCACAGGAACAACTCGAAGCCACGAATCTCAAGAAGGAAAAGCTGCTTAAGAAGGACGCGATCTTCGCCATCCGCAACGGCTGACGTGCAGTGAGTTCTTAAACGCAACGAGGCGCTGGGGATCCAGCGCCTCGTTGCTTTTGTGTTGGTGACTCCCTGGCTCAGAGCACCACGCACTCACCCGCCTGACAGGTCTCGCCTTCGGCACACGCCGGGTTGCAGCCGCTCTCGTCCTGAACCGGGACCGTCGTCTCCTTGACCGTCGAACTCGAGCCCTCGAAGCTCTCGGCGCCACCGTAGACGTCCTTGTTGAGATCCGTCAGAGACTCTTCCAGGCGAGTCTTCTCTGGAGCTTGCAGACCACCCGGGTGCTCTTGCTCGATGGCCTTTGCGATGGCGAGCCAGTGCCGCGCATCTGCACGGAAACCGAGCCGGTAGTCCGTCATCCCGCGGAGATAGGCGTAGCGGGCTTGATCTTGCAGCGACAGCGAGTCGCGATCGGCCTCCAGGTTGCGCCAGATCGCGAGCGCGCGCTCGTAGTCCTTGTCTTGGGAATAGAGCCGCTCGCCGCGGTTCAGGTCCTCGCGGTAGGTCGCGCAAGAACACAGTCCGAGCGCTAGGGCACAAGCAATCCAGGTGCGCAGCATGGGCGAGGGAGAGATTACCAGGGGAAACCCTCGAGGGGTCAAGTCGTGAGGACGAAGCGGCTCACGAGTCGCTCCGACGACGATAAAGCAGGCGAAAAACCGGGAGCTCATCCTGGATGGCCTTGCGCTCGCGTGGGCTCCTGGCGCCGAACGGGTTGTCCTCGATGCGGGGTCCGCCGGGTGCCGGCGCCAGCTCCAGGACGCGGTCCAGCAGCATCTGATACGCCTCCGCCCGCTCCTCCACATCCGTCTGGACGAACAGTTCCCCACCAGGGACCAGGGTGCGGACGACCTCTCGGATCACCTCATCGCGCACCACCAGGCGCTTGTGGTGCCGCTTCTTCCACCACGGGTCGGGAAAGTGGATGTAGACGCGGCTGAGCGACGCCGGGGTGAAGCGGGGCAACACCCGGGCGACGTCCTCCGCGAAGACACGGGCGCGATCGCCGAAGCCGCGCTGCTTGAGACGCTCGTCGACGATGGTTGCCCACTTGAGCTTGACCTCGAGACCGAGGATGCGGGCGGACGCGTCGTTCTCGACACGCTCGACCATGAACCAGCCGCGTCCGGGACCGATCTCCAGCTCCACGGGCGCCTCACCACCGAGCAGCGAACGGGGATCGATGGTCTCGCTGTCTGGCAGACGCGGAGCGTGCTCGTAGGGGTAGTCGCGCATTGGAGCCAGCATTCAATCGGACACATCACGCTGAGCCAGCGGGGCGCGCAGCCACTACCACAACCGAGCCCGATCGCCACGCGCGAGATGCGCGCAGGGTTCAAAAGCGAGATTGCTCGAAAGCAGTGACTTTTGCCAAGCGAACGCTCTAGACTCCCTGCGTTCTGTCACGGTCACTGCATGAGGCTGAGCGCCCGGCTGGTGGCTCTGATCGCTCCCGAAGCTCGCCCGTGTGACGCGGTTCGATCGCTGCAGGAGCAACCCCGACTGCGCGACGCGTGTTTGGTTGGTGCACCGAACACACGACGCGCGTGAAGCGGCGCCAGCGCGCCCTTCCAGCAACGGCGGCTCAAGCTTGGTCGCAGCAGACGAGAGGAAACCAGCAAACGATGGGACTCGAGCGGATTCGAAGGGTGTCGCCCGTGATGCCGGTGACTCCCCGGCGCATCTACGATGCCTGGCTCTCCTCGGAGGAACACAGCGCGTTCACGGGCTCGCCTGCTGACGTTTCATCGCGCAAGGGCGGTAGGTTCACTGCACACGATGGCTACATCCAGGGGGCGAACGTGGAGCTCGAGCGCGGCAAGCGCATCGTGCAGACCTGGCGCACCAGCGACTTCCCCGAGGACGCGGAGGATTCCCAGCTGGAGATCACCTTCCTGCAAACCGACTCGGGCACGCGCATCGTGATCAATCACGGCGGACTGCCCGAAGGCCAGGGGGAGCGCTATCACACAGCCTGGGG
>JAGQIY010000098.1 GCA_020430865.1 Myxococcales bacterium | reverse complement strand
CATGGGCACCATCCTCGCGTGCACGCTGTGGATCTCGGTGGTCTGTGTTCACATGGGACTCCAGCCCACCGAGTGCGTCGCGGTGTCTCCGGGGGAAGACCAGAACAGCTCGGGCCGCCCAGACGGTCGCGCCTGCGAGTCACCCGTCATCTGCTACCAGGATCCACCCGATCCCGAGGCGATGTACCGCTGCGAGCACGCAGGCCTGCTGGGAGTGACCTCGATCGGTGGTGGGCGAGTGCGCTACGTCGGCGTCCTGCAGGATCCGAACGAGGCGTCCATGGCGGTCGCCATCGGCGTACCGCTGGCGTTCGCCTTCTATCAGCGCCGCAAGAACAAGAGACGCTTGCTCTTGTTTGCGGTGACGTTCGTGCTCGGTGCGATGACGGTCGTGTACTCCGGTTCGCGCGGCGGGCAGATCGTGTTCCTGGCGACGATCGGCGTCTACTTCCTGGAGCGCTACCGCCTCAAAGGGTTGATGCTGGGGGTGATATGCGCCTTGCCGGTGCTTGCGCTTGGTGGGCGCTCAGGTGGTGAAGAGAGCTCTCTCGAACGCGTGGAGAATCTGTACGTTGGCGTGCAGCTGTTCAAGCAGTTCCCCTTCATGGGGGTCGGCTTCGAGCAGTTTACCCAGTACCACCACCTGACCGCTCACAACTCGTACGTGCTCGCGCCAGCGGAGCTCGGCTTCTTCGGCATGGTGGCGTGGCTCTCGGTGTTCTGGCTCACGGTCAAGGTTCCCCTCACGGTCACCCGGACAGTCACCGAACCCGAGGGTGGCGTGGCGCGCATCTGGGCCATGGCGCTCCTTTCGTCGATGGCCGGAATGGCGGTGGGGATCTTCTTCCTGTCGTTCAACTACCACTACGTGCTCTGGATCTACATTGGCGTCAGCGGTGCCTTCTTCGCGGCGGTGAAGCGACATAAACCCGACTTCGCCGTCCACTATGGCTGGAAGGACTTCGTAGCCATTGCCGTGGGGAACACGACGCTGCTGTTCTTCCTGCTCGTCTACACCGCGCGCAAGCTCGCGAGCGGCTGAGCACCCTCACCCCCAAACCCCGCCCCATCGTCCGCGGCGCCTCTCGTGCGTTCGTCGGAGTTCGGCCTGGGTGACGTCGCGGGGGTGTGCGAGGTTGCGTCCTCAGCGGCCCATGGCCTTGAGCATCACCAGCGGCGTCTTGAAGATCACCGACAGCTCGGTTGGCAGGTACGTGGAGAAGCTCTCCAGGGCAGCTGTGTATGCCAGGTCGAAGAGCAGCTTCGCCCGCAGGTCGTCGGCCAAGGCGCCCTCGGCCTCTTCCAGCTTGAAAGGATTCTGCAGCGCGTCGCGGAAAGCGGCGAGGGCGCTGCCCTCCGGAATCGCTCCGGTGTATCCCAGCGAGACCTGCGCGAGACCCGTGAGCCCTGGCTTGCAGTCCCGCATGCGCTCCTCGAAGTACGGGATCGCCAGCGCCAGGTTCACCAACAGCTCCGGGCGCTCGGGTCTGGGGCCCACCAGGCTCATGTCTCCCTTCAGCACGTTCCACAGCTGCGGCAGCTCATCGATGCGGGATTTCCGCAGAAACGCGCCGAGACGCGTGATGCGGGGGTCATTCTCCGACGCAATCACGGCTCCCGTGTGTTTCTCCGCGTCCTGCTTCATGGTGCGAAACTTGAACAACCTGAACTCGCTGCACTGGGGCACCGGGTTCTTGTCGCCGGGCGGGCGGGGGACGAGCCCCTTCGCCCGGACTTGGCCGAAGAACACCGGGCCCTTCGAGTCGAGTCGAATCGCTGCTGCGATCACGGGATAGAACGGGAGCGTCAGACCCAGCCCAACGCTGGATGCGACCACATCGAGGGCCCGTTTCGTCAAGCGCACGCTAATCGGAGGCATGAGGTCGGAGATTTCTCACGAAGGTTCCAAGGCCGCAAGCGGCCGCGTCGTCCTCGCCAACCTGCGCCGTGAGCTCTCACTCCCTGGCCGAGCACCCCTGCACATCGCTCCGAATGCTTGGTCGCCTTGGCTCGACTTTGTTAGCCTGTCGTCAGGTCCGGTGTCGATCCGGCGTCTGGGGAGGACATGAGGCAGCTGCATCACGAGATCGCGGAGGCACGGCGGCGCGCGTTGAGATCGAGCGAGCGCGTTGTCTCGCCTGAGCGACGGCTGGTCCGGCCGAGGGTCCTTGCAGCGGGGAACCCAACTGCGGAGCGAGCGGCTCCGGTCAGCCGGGGCCTGGCGACATGAGTTCTCTCGTCGTGCTGCAGGTGCCGAGTGAGATCGTGTACCGAGACCTCGCGACTCGAACCGTCGCCGCGATCTGCAAGCTGGCGACCAGGGACGTGTCGGTTGGCGAGAAGTTCGGACACGAGCTGGTGAGCGCCGTGGGTGAGGCCTTCAACAACTCCGTGCTTCACGCCTACGAGAACCACTCGGGTGAGATCACCTTGCGCATTGCCTACGATGAGCGACAGGTCAGCGTGGAGGTGCTGGATCATGGCGAGAGCTTCGACCTGGACACCGTCCCCGCGCTCGATCTCGCAGAGCCCCAAGAATCCGGCATGGGTCTGTTCATCATTCGCAGCTTCGTGGACGAGGTGACCTACGAGCCAGGATCGCCAAACTGTCTGCGCATGAAGAAGCGCTTCGCATAGCCGGCGAAGCGAACCCATCCTTCGCTCCGCGCGTCTCCTGACCTGGGTACCGTGTGGCGGAGCTTTCCTCGCGTGACATGCTGCGCTCCATGAGTCGTTCCGGTGCGCAGCGGTCTCTCCAGACGCCCCATCCTCGTACAAGGGCTGACGTGCATCAACGGCGCATGCCTCGCTGGGCCACGTTCTGCGCCCTGCTGCTTTCCCTGGGGTTTGGGGTGAGGTGCAACGGGTGCCAACGCGACGCGGTCGAACCCAGAGCCGCACCCAGCCCCGAGGCACGCGTCAGCGTCGTCACGGACGCCGAGCGCATCGCGAGCACCTCAGGCGTGACCCCCAGCATGCGCGGAGAGAACAACCCCATCTGGCAGCCTGGCGCGGGCATCGATCTGGTTGGGCTCCCCGGTGAAGTCGTGGCCTTTCAGGTCGTGGTGAGCGCCGGGAAGCAACCGCTGAAGAATATTCGCGTGGAAATAGAAGGTCTGGTCGGGCCAGGGGACCCGAAGGCTGTCTCGTTCCAGCGCTTCCTGCTGCACGAGGTGCCCTTCCCCAGGCGTTCTGGCGGCAAGACGCCCGGGGAGTCCCTGGGCTGGGAGGCCCAGGCGCTGCCCGCGGCTCCCAAGACGGGAACCCAGATCCCCGACCCACTGATCCCGGTGGAGATCGCACCTGCCTGGGATCCCTATCCGCTGAGTATTGCCCCGGAACGTCAACGAGTGGTCTGGGTGGACGTGGACCTGACCGCTTCCAAAATCGACGCAGGGAAATATTCGGGCGATCTGGTGGTGTACTCCGGCTCCAGCGAGCTCTCCCGCATTCCCCTCGGTCTG
>JAGQIY010000953.1 GCA_020430865.1 Myxococcales bacterium | reverse complement strand
TACTCGATGATGCTCTCAACGTCGATGACCTCTTCAGTCCGCGTCGCTGCTTTGGCCGCTGCCAGGAGGTCTCGTATATCCGCCATTGACCTGCTTGATCTGCCCCCACGGGATGATGACCACATGCTCCCCACGGCGGAGCTTCACTCCGTAGGGCAACGTCTCCAGCGTGTCGAAGTGCTGTTCAGCGTGGAACGAGCGGGACGCAGCTCCAGTGAACCCGTCCGACAGCCAGGGAAGCTTCACCGTGCTCGCACACTGGATCGTGGAGTAGGACTCAGACTCGGGCAGAGTCGTGACCACCGAGGGCCTGTGGTTACGCCGAGCCATCGACTTCTCCCTGCATCAGTGCCGCCATCTCATCGTTCGCGATCTTCTCCCGCAAGAGCGCCGCCTGCTCCTCGAGCTCCAGCAGCAGCTCCTTCGGGTTCTCCGCACCGCTGCTCGGGGCCACCGCATCCTTCAGGAGCGGGTACGATGAACAGAGCGCCTTGTGCGTGCTCAGCAGCAGCGAGACAAGCGTGCGGTCAGGCAGGAGCATCTCGGAGCCAGCGCGCTTCTTCTGCGTCAGGAAGGCGTTCAAGCCCTCCCGGCAAAGCTTCACCAGCTCCGTCTCCAACCCTACGATGTCCGCTGCTCGCCTCGACACAGCTACTCCGCCTTCTTCTTGCGCCGCTTGGGCTTCGGTGCCGGCGGCGGGATGGTGTCCGCCTGCGCGTCTGCAGGCTCGTCAGGAGCGCTCTCGTCGCCCGCGAGGATCGCTTGCGCCTTCCCTTCGCCCCACTGCCGGTTGAACAGGTCGACACGCACCCGGTTCGGCTCCCCGAACTCCAGGTACACTGGCGTGTTGCCTACGTAGCCGAACGAGCGCTCACCCGCTGCCAGCTTCTTCAGCGCCACCGCCGCCATTGTTTCCCCGGCCACCGCTGTCACCAGCTTCTCCAGGGCTTCCGCCTTCTCGTCCTCCGGAACCGTCAGGAACTGCACCATTCACCTCGTGGTTGTTGCCCCGCTTCGGGGCAGTCTTCTGCGTCGCAGCATACTCCGGAGGCGACTTTGCTTCAAGCTCCTGGGTCATCGGTGTCTCCACCAGTCCACGACGGAGCGGTACGCGACCAGGACGCCGTAGAGCGTCAGGCTGATGGTGGCGACGAACCACGCTGCCAATTCAAAACCGTCAACGTAGATGGTCATCGGCTACGAGCCGCCCACAGGTTGTAGACCGCGAGGAGTGCAACTCCCACGAGCCCCGCAGCATAGATCATCTGCACATCGTTCATTACTCGTCTCCATGCGCCAGGCGGCGCTCTTCGATCTCCAGCGCGAACAGCAGGTCGACCACCGCCTGCGCGATGTGGTTCACCCCGCCGTCCTCCGCGTTCATCCGCTCACCCTTGAACGCCGCTACGAGGTGCCGCTGGGCTGCCTCCAGGTAGCGCTCGGGCTCCACCGTCTTCCAAGACTCACTAGTCCCGTACTTCGACTCCCCGTACGCGCGCACCGCGATGACCGATTCCAGCGCGCGAGGCACGTGTTCCAGCAGCAGCGACCAGCGGACCTTGCCGCGGTCCTGCTTGGCCGCCTGGTCCTGAGCGTCGGGAAACCTAGTCATCGAAAACCTGATTCCACACCAAACGCACAAAAAACCACACCACCACAACAGTCAGGATGAGCTTCAGCGTGATCGGTTCGTTCACTTCACCACCCTCATGTCACGGTGCTGGCCCTGGTTGCGAACAAGCTTCCCGTCGCGCTCGAGCCCGCGGATCACCTCGCTCACCCACTGCTGGGAGTAGCCGAAGCGCGCCGCGAGCTCCTTCTGGCTCGGCGGGATGCGACAGTGGCCCAGAAACTCCAGGATGTCCTTCTCGAGCTGCGCTTTCGCTATCGGGTCACGGGGCATCAGTCTTCCACGATCGCGAGCAGCTCCTCTTCCTTCAGGAAGACGCACGCTTCGCCGTCGATGGTCACCGAGAGCCCGGTGTACTCGGGCCACATCACGCGCTTCCCCGCCAACACCGTCGGCCCATACCACACCTCACCATACCGGACGTTGTCTCTGATCCCGTTCGGCAACACAATTCCACTCGGCGTCT
>JAGQIY010000952.1 GCA_020430865.1 Myxococcales bacterium | reverse complement strand
TGCTCGTACCGAAGGACCGATGCCAGATGTGGTTGCCGCTGTCGTCGAAGCGGGCCACGAATGGCAGACCATCGGGCACTGCGGGTAGCACTTCTTGCCCCAGGGTAACGGAGGCGACGGAGGTCGCGGCGACGAGCGGTCGCCCCGCAGCATCCAATCTGGTTCGCCCGAAGCCGACCGCTGTGGTATCGCCGAATCCGACACCCCAGCGTTCACTGAAGCCGGTCCCGTCCCAGGCCCAGCGAATCACGAACAGGCTGTTCTGACCCGTCGCCGGCAGAGTCTTCCCCTTGACGTTGAGGTCTTTGTCGTGGATGCCGACCGCTACCACCGCTCCCGTATCGTCAACACCAACGCTCCAGACTGCCTCGGTCCCGCCGACCCCCGACTTGGTGATCGCGCCCAGGTAGTCGCCCGAGGGTCCCAGCTTCACGAGGAAGGCATCCTGTTGACTCGAAAAGAACTCCGGCCCGCCTCCGAAATCGATCTGGCCGCCCATCCCGCCGCCCAGGTACACATTGCCTGTCGAATCGACGTCGAGAGCCAAGCCACCGTCGTCCCCCGCGGAGCCGAAGGTCTTGACCCAGCCATCCTGACCCACGCTGAGGTCCAGTCCAAGCTTCGCTAGAACGATGTCGTCACCCTCGGACGACTTTGACCCAGTTCCCCAATCGATCGAACCATTGAACGTCCCGGCGAGGTAGAGATGCCCGCCGCGCACCCGCAACCCAGGAGCATAGCCCACCCCGAGTGAGAGGCTCGAGACGACGGCCCCGTTTGCGAGCCGCAGCAAGGTCGTGCCTGCCGGTCGAACGCCATCCCCATAGTCAACTGCCTCATCCGTCGTCAGGACCGCGTACAGCTCGCCGTCAGCGGCGCCGACGATTCCCCAAACCACGCAAAAGGTACCGCTACCGACGGTGTACACCCAGTTGACGGTTCCATCTGGCTTCAACGACGCGATGTAGGCGTTGTGCGCGTCCAGGGCCGGCTTGGTTTGACCACCGATCTGCAGGCCACCAGCAAAGTCGCCAGCGATGTAGACAGTGCCATCGTCGGCGACGTCCACGGCACTAGGCGTACCAGAACCCTGGCTGTACACCAGACCCCAGATCCCGCACTCGAACTTGTCGCAGTTCTCGTCCTGGGTCGAGTCACCGCAGTCTTCTACTTGCGGCGTTTGCTCTCCGCTGCACACACCCCAGCGCGAATCCTGACCACACACCCGCGTCCCCCCGACGCAGATCCCGACGTTCTGGGTCTTGCTGGGTCCACTGTAGCAGTCCTCCTGGTTCCCCGCGGAACACTCCGGGGCTCCCGCGCCACCTCCTGCGCCGCTCGCGTTGCCGCTTCCTGCGCTCCCCCCGACGCCAGCCGTGCTGCTGGTCCCTGCGTCACCGCCGCTCGCGGCGCCGCCTCCCGCGCCCCCGTCCCCGCCGGTGGCCGCGGCGTGAAAATCATCGAGCCCCAAGAGATTCGAACACCCTGAAGCGAGCAGGAACACAGCCAGGCCTGCGGCGCTCCACGTGCTCCTCCAGGTCCAACCGTGCAGCGTTTCCTCGCGGCTAAGCGTCATGCGAGCAAGCGTAGCGCGTTCCCTTGAAACAGAGTGCTCTTGTTTGGCGACCCGGCGGTCGCGAGCGTGCAAAGGCTGCCATTCGCGCGGCGGGTCTCCCGGCTCCGACTTCGACGGACGTCATCGCACCTCCCCCCACACACAAACCGACAAGCCGGCTTGTCCGTCACCGCCAAACGACGCTCAGCGTCCGTCAAAAATGCAAAAAGTCAGCGACATTGCGATGTAACACGTTCTAGTTCCGAGCCCTCCCCCGACGTTCGCGTCGGGAACGGACACCTGGGTTTTGGTCGGGAATTCCGCTATGTTTCCTGGAATCGACCAAACGCCCGTAAGTTCAGGGAAAGCGCAATGATTCAGCTGGAGTGGATGAATGCCCCTACGTACGCACCCCTCCAACTGGACGACCGATTGGTGTACCCTTGAAACGTCCTTGACCCACTTTCCTACGTTCTCCTGGGGTTGGGAGAGCGCCGCGCGCGGCCGGGAGCCGCATGCATTGGAGCCTACATGTCACGCTGGCTGAAGTATTCTTGGTACGCCGCATTGGCTGCGCTCGGCAGCGGCTGCGCAGGGAGCTGCTCGAGCTGCTCTTCGTGCGGCGTTACCCCGCTCGATGGAGGCTTTGAGAACGCGAAGCGCATGGACAACGCCGCCAGCGTGCGGCTCACCGACTCCGGGTTGGACTTTCTGTCCGCCAACATCGCGCCCCTGGCGGGGTCACTGCTCGGAGACAGCGGCAATGGCGGCGTGATCACGTTCGAAGTGCCAACTTCGACTACTTCGGTGATCGGCATCAACATCACGATCTGCGACGGTGGACCAGACGCCACTTCGAGTCCTCCGAAGTGCCTGTTCGAAGCTGATCTGAGCAAGGCCAACCTGACTATCAAGACAGAAGCTCCCCATCACGTGGTGGTTGAAGGAACGATCGCAGCGCGGCTCCAGAACCTGCCACTCAAGACTCAGATTCTTCCACCGCCGATCCCGGCCGATCACAGCACGATCAAACTCAATGGAGGGGGCAGCTGCAACGACAACAGCTTCGCCGACCTGCCCATCGACATTCGGATTTCGATTGAGACCGAAACGGATCCTGCGCACGACGCACGTAAGGGTTACTCGAGGGTCAAGATTGAGCAGTTCTCGGTGACTCAAAGCGCGCTCGAGTCGAAGATTGCGGGCTGCAATGGCTTGACGGGAAGCTTGCTCAATGCCCTCAAGTCGGTGCTCGTTCCACAGTTCGTCGGCCCGCTCGTGGACAACTTGACCGGCACAATCGAAGACCAGCTATGCATGAAGAACGACCCGGCCGCGGGCGTCACCTGCCCCACCGGCACGACGGCTGACAGCGGTGGCGTCTGCCGCTTCGACAACGGGGACTGCGTCGGCACCGCCCTCGGCATCGACGGCAACATCGACCTCTCGGGCTTCCTGGCAAGCATTTCCCCCGGCACCGAAGGTGGCCTCGACTTCATGCTCGCGGCCGGTGGCGAAGGCACCCGCGACGACGGCAGCGGCATGCTGTGGGGCGACCTGAACCCGATCGGCGGTGGCGCGACCCTGGGCATGATGGGCGGCGCCGAGCCGCGCCCGATCACCAGCTGCGTGCCGGTGGTCACCCAGGATTTGCCGAGCGGAATTCCGATCCCCGACGAGCTGACGGCGAACACGGTCAGCGGCTGGACGGGCGAGGGACCGCACCTCGGCATCGCGCTCTCCGAGCGCTTCCTCAACTACACGCTGACCAGCGCCTACAACTCCGGCGCCCTGTGCCTCGGCATCGGCAGCGACACCCTGGGCAGCTTGCTCTCCAGCGACACTCTGGGTCTCTTGGTCCCGTCGCTGAAGGACATCGCTCGTCAGAAGAAGACCGCGCCCCTCGCGCTGGTCCTGCGGCCCCAGACGCCGCCCAGCGCAGTCGTCGGCAACGGCACGTCCCTCGAGACCGACCCGAACCTGCGTCTGGCGCTGAACCAGCTGATCATCGACTTCTACCTGTGGTCGAACGATCGCTACGTGCGCGCCTTCAGCGCCCAGTTCGACCTCGACGTGCCGGTGAACCTGGACGTCGACGAGAACAGCGCCCTCGCGCCGGTGCTCCAGGACGTCGGCGTGGCCAACCCCACGCTGTTCAACGCGCCGCTGGTGCGTGAGGACAAGCAGGCAGCAGCGGAGACGCTGGCCAACTTGCTGGCGGGTCAGATCGGCGGCGCCTTGGGCGGCGCCATCAGCCCCATCAGCCTGAACGACTCGCTGGCGAGCCTCGGCCTGGCGCTGAAGATCCCGGCGAGCGTCGAAGGCCAGGGCTCCCCCGGTCTGCGCAAGCTCAGCAAGGGCAGCGACAACTACCTCGGCATCTTCGCGGCCCTCGAGACCGCGAGCGGCGCGTACGTGAACTTCAGCGAGACCGACGCGCGACTGATCTCCAAGACCATCGACCCCGCTGGTCTCCGCGTGGATACGGCAACCAAGGACAACGTGCCGAGCATCGAGATCCAGGCCAAGAGCAGCCTCGACCGCGGCGAGCAGCCCATCGAGTACCAGTACCGCCTCGACAAGGGCTACTGGCGTCCCTGGCAGAAGAGCAGCACCATCCAGGTGCAGGATCCGGCGCTGCGTATCCAGGGCCGTCACAGCGTCGAGGTGCGCTCGCGCGTCGAGGGCGCTCCGATCACCGTGGATCGCACGCCTCCGAGCCTCGAGGTGCTGGTCGACAAGAGCCTGCCCGAGATCACGCTTGGCAAGGAACCCGTCGACGGCAAGCTGAGCATCGAGCTCTACGATGTGGTGAGCCCGGTCCGGTCCCTCGAGGTGCGCTGGGCGTTCGACGACGGCGCCTTCACCGAGTGGGGCACCGCAGCTGGCCTGGAGAGCCTCGAGGTGGGCGACGCTGAGAAGGTGACCGTCGAGGTGCGTGACGAGGAAGGCAACGTCGCCAGCCAGAGCCAGGCTCTGGTGCGCGGGCGCGCTGACGCCTCCCTCGCCGACGGCAGCGGGTGCAGCTGCAGCGTCCCCGGTTCGACCCAGGGCGGCAAGGCGCCCCTCGGGTTGCTCGCCGTGGGCGCGATGGCGCTGGGCTTCGGTCTTCGCCGCCGGCGCAAGGGTCAGTCCCCAAAAGCCGAGCTGGAGGCTGATGACAGCTCTGACGCGGTCTCCAGCGCCGACGAAGAGGACTTCACCCCCGCCGAGCTGAAGACGGCTCAGCGGCGACGGCGGATGCATCGTCTGGCTCAGATCAGTCTGTTCGCCATTGCCGCTTCATTCAACGGCTGCTCCTGCAGCGACGCAGACTCCAACACCCCCAACGCCAGCGGCGGCACGGGGGGTGAGGGAGGCAGCGGCGGAAGCGGCGGCGCCCCCACCTGCACCGACTGCGAGACGCTGGCGCCCGGACTGGTTGGCGCCTACGCCTCGGCGGCGGTCGCCTCCGACGGCACGGTGTGGGTGGCCGCGTACGACGACATCGGTCTGGACACCACCGCGGACGGAACCAATCCGGTGCTCTTCGGAGATCTTGCCGTGGGGAAGTACGCGGATGGCGAGGTCAGCTGGCAGGCGGTGGACGGGCTCCCCGAGTTCGATCCCAGTCTCGAACCCGGCACGCCAGGTGGTCCGCCCGATCCAGCGTTCATCGACGTCAACAGCTACCGCGGCGGCTTGACGGATCCAGGCGACGACGTGGGCCTGTGGACGAGCATCCAGGTGGGTGGCGATGGCCTGCCGATGGTCGCCTACTACGACGCCACCAACCGCGCGCTGAAGTTCGCCCGCATGGACGACACCGGCGCCTGGAGCATGCACACCGTCCAGCAGGTCACCCAGGGTGACGTCGGGCGCTACGCCAAGCTGGTGGTTCGCGACGGTCGCCCGGTGATCGCCTACCTGGCGCTCGAGCCTGCGAGCGCCGGTGGTGGCCTGGTGCAGAGCGTCGTGAGGGTCGCCAGCGCGAGCACCGCGTTACCCCAGGGCGGCGGGGACTGGAGCTTCGCCGATGCGGCGATCGCTCCCGCGCCCTGTCGCGCCTACAACTGCGGGTCGGGCGAAGAGTGTCGCGCCAGCGGCGCCTGCCAGACGCCCCTCGATACCTGTGACCCAGCATGCGACAAGGGCACGGCCTGCTTCGACGACGGCAGCGGCGCCACTTGCTCCGATGTCTTCGACAAGAAGTTCGTCGACACCTACCCCGAGGGCTCTGGCCTCTACATCTCGGCAGCGGTGACGTCGAGCGGTCTGGGTCTGGTCTTCTACGACCGCATCCACGGCAACCTGTACGCGGTGAAGGAGGAAGGCGGCACCTGGGGCACGCCGATGCTGCTCGACGGCGAGGGCCCCGGCCCCGTCGACACCGGAGACACCGGCGTCGGCGCGTCGCTCTTCGTCGATGGCAACGGCGACTGGCACGTCACCTACGCCGACGGCATCACGGAGGCCTTCAAGTACATCAAGGTCACCGGAGGCACCACGCCCGAGGCACCGCAGGTGGTGGACGACGGCAGCACCGACGACGGCAAGGCGGTGGTGGGCGACGACTCCAGCGTCTGGACCAACGGCAGCACCATCTACGCTTCCTACCAGGACGCGACCAATGGCCTGCTGAAGCTGGCCACGAACGACGGCAGCGGCTGGCAGGTGAAGACGCTCACCGTGGATGGCTGGGTCAACGGCTTCACCCAGGTGGTGGATGTCAGCGGCTCGCCACAGATCATGGCCCACTGGCGCAAGGCGGATCCCAACACCGTGGGCAGCGTCGTGTTCGTCGCTCCCTGATCGAGGACGGTTCCGCACGCAAACAAAAGGCCGAGCCCAAACGGGCTCGGCCTTTCGTTCATGCATCGTCCGAGGGGCCGGCAGCTTGGCGTGCCGGCCGGTAGAGCCGAGGCTCAGGCCGCCGCGATGGCGCCGTCGCTGCTCGCTTCGCTGCTCCGCACATCGCCCGTGGCGGGCCCGGAGGCGACGCGCCGCTCCTCGGCGACGAGCTCGAGGAGCTCCTGCTTGCTGGCGACGCCGGTCTCCAGCATCACCCGCATGCAGCCATCGATGTAGCCGTGGGCTCGCGCCAGCCGCGCGTAGGCGACGCCCTCGGCGCGAAGCTGGAACACGTCCCGCAACATGTCCCGCAGGTTCTTGAACATTTCGGCCTTGGAAATCCCAGTGGTCATCGCTCGTCTCCCAGCGCGTCGGGCGACTCTGAGCTGTGTCGTCCGAGCTGACCCCGGGTACCTGGAGTTCAGACGGTCGGCCAAGTTTGTGGGGGCGAGCAGCGACGATGTGGGTGCGCGGGTTCACCAGAGCGCTCCCGCCGCGAGACGTCTCGAGACCCCCAGTATGTGTTGCGAAGTTGCTTCCGAGCCGTTGCCAAACCTTGAACGAGAGCCGCCTTGCCTCTACATTCACCGGCGTCCGGCAGGTGGACCCGCAGTCGAGTGGGCCGCCATGGCGAGACTCGTGAGGCCAACATGAAGCTCAATGTCTTCAAGTCGAAGATCCATCGCGCAACGGTGACCCACGCAGACCTCGAGTACGAAGGCAGCGTCACCATCGACAAGGACCTGATGGATCGCGCGGATATCCTCCCCTACGAGGCCATCCACATCTGGAACGTCACCCGCGGCACCCGCCTCGTCACCTACGCCCTCGAAGGGCCTCGAGGCTCCCGCTGCATCTGCGTGAACGGCGCCGCAGCTCATCTGAACGAGCCTGGCGACCTGGTGATCCTGGCGACCTTCGCCGACATGGATCGCGCCGAGGCCCGTGACTACAAGCCCACGGTGGTGCGTGTCGATCGCGACAACCACATCATCGACGACGACAGCCCGGAGCTTCCGGGCCCCATCCTCAACTCCATCGCCTGCGCCTGAGCGCAGCTCGAAGCAGGCCAATCGACCCACGCCTCGAACCCTCCAGTTCGGGGCGTGTCGTTGTTTGTGCCGCTAGCACCTACACTTTTTGAGGCTTTGCCCGGCAAATCGAATCTGACCGATAGAACAGATCGCGGATCGGAGCTGACCGACAAATCTGGAAAGGCCTTGGTTTGTTGGGGGTGAGGGAGAATCGAAGCTGACCGGTAGAACTCGTCCCTTGATAGGGTTCGAAATTCGATCCGATTCGATCCTTGCTCGATTCGATCCTTAGGATCAGGCTTCGGAGATGGCACAGCTCCGAGAGCGTTACGACCGCGTCCGAGACGCCCTTCGCTACGCACGCATCAACACCAAGAAGCTCGAGAAGGCGCTCCAAGCGGCAAAGGAAGCCTACGACCGCGCTGTGAAGCAAGAGCAGACGCTTGAGCGCCAGCTGGCCAACGTCACCTCGGAGATTGACCAGGCGCTCAACGGGCTAGCCCCCAAGAAGCGGACGGGCACCAAGGCCTCAGACGCTGCCGACGAGGACCCACCGTCCGACGCCGCGCCTGAGGACTTTGCCGACCCGCTCCCGCGTAGCCTCCAGGAGTTGGTGGATGCGTTTCCGCCCGGCAAATCAACCGGGCTCCCATCCCTGAAGGAGCACCTAGCCCTCAGCGATGGCGGACTGAACGCCCGGATCCAGAAAGCCAAGCGTACGAAGCTCGTCAAGCGGATTGGCTGGGGAGAGTACCAGCTCACGGAACACGGCGAGTCTTGCCGGACGAGACGGCTCGAGCTGGTCGGGACCAAGGGAGGTCGGGATGGCTAGCGGGTCTCTTTCGACCCGTCGGCCGAGAATCGACCCGCCCACCCTTGCATCATCTACTACTAGGTATATACTAGTGCTCGATGGAAACGCGCGAGGAACGGGGTGTGGAGATCGCCAGGTCGGGCAAGGTCCGGGCTGGCCGGGAGAACCAGTGGCTGGTGCCCTCGCAGAGTGGCTGCGGCACCTGGGTCGTGGACTACGGCGGTGGGGAGCCGACCTGCACTTGCCCGGACTACGAGAAGCGGGCAGCGTTCTGCAAGCACATATTCTGCGTGGAAATCATTCGTCGTCGGGGGATCACCGTGACGAATAATCGCAAGAGCTACGGACAGGCCTGGTCGAACTACAACCAGGCCCAGGTCAACGAAGGCGATCACTTCGTCTACCTGCTCCACGACCTCTGCAAAGGCCTTGAGGAGGAGCCACAGGAAGGACGTGGCCGGCGGCGTACGCCCTTGGCGGACGTGGTGTTTGCGCTCGTGATGAAGGTCTACGTCGGCAAGAGCGGCCGGCGGGCGGCGACCTGGATCAAGCGCTGCCACAAGGACGGGTTCCTCAGCAAGCCCGTCTCCTACAACACCATCTCGGACTCGTTTCGGCGCGCTGATCTCACTCCCCTGCTCCGAGACTTGGTCCAGCAGACGGCCCTACCCCTTCGAGGGTTGGAGCGGGAGTTTGCGATCGACTCGAGCGGCATCGGTTCCCGAACCTACGACCGCTGGTTCGACGAGAAGTGGGGGCAGCACAAGCGCCGGGCGAAGTTCCGGACAGCCCACATCATCGTGGGCACTCACACCCACTGCGTGACCGACGTGATCGTTTCGGACGAAGGAGACACGACCCAGTTCCAACCCCTTCTGGAGCGCACGGTGGCCCGATTCCAGGTCGACGAGGTGTCTGCCGACAAAGCCTACAGCAGCAAGAAGAACCACCAGGTCGCGGCCGACTTGGGGGTCACCCCGTTCATCAAGTTCAAGGCGGGTACCCGGGGCGACAATGGCCCCGATGAGTGGCGGAAGATGTACCACTACTACCAGTTCAAGGAGGCCGACTTCCTCGCCCACTACCACCGTCGAAGCAACGTCGAGACGGTGTTCGGGATGGTGAAGGCAAAGTTCGGAGCC
>JAGQIY010000951.1 GCA_020430865.1 Myxococcales bacterium | reverse complement strand
TCCGCATCGCGGTCGAGAACCTCGCTGACGAACCCGCCGTCGTAGTCGACCTGGACGTTGAGCCCGTCGCCCGGGGGGAGTGGAATCGGGATTGCCGGTGTCATCGGCGGCGCGCTGGGAGATCCCGCCAGCGCGTACGTGCAGGTGTCGGGGTCGACGATGGCGGGAGGCACGGCCGCCGTCATGCACGTCGAGACGTTGAAGCAGTTCGCTCCGAGCCCGTCGATGAACTCGCTGCGGTACTCCGAGAGTGTCGTCGGGTCGATGTTCGAGTCGACACAGCGGCCGCCCTTGCACGTGCGCTCGAGCCCCTTGTCGTCGGGATCACAGTCCTTGTCGAAGCAGGAGTAGCGCAGCGGAATCGGAAGAAAGAGGATCTTGTCGCGCACGTAGGGCTGGCGTGAGCGCCGCAGCACGCGCGCCGGCCCGCCGTTCGCTTCTTCGTCGGGGATGTCGCGCTTGATCTTGGGGAAAACGCCGCAGTCGTTGAACGCAGCGACAGGCGTGTTGTCTGTGTATTCCTCTGTGAACCCAGAGACGGTGAGGGTCACGGGCTCGCCGACGCGCGCCTTGTCGGCGGGGATCGTGCCGAGCGTTCGGGGGAGCTGCACCTTGCCGTCGTAGACCTTGTACGTCCGGCAGAAAAGGTTGGCTCCGCCGACGTTGACGTCGACGCGAATCGTCTTGAGGTCGCGTGGCACGCGCACCTGCGTCGAGATGCCTGCAACGAGCTCGGTCTGCTTCTCGCCGCTGCAGCCCGACCACGCCGTGGCGGAGAGGGCGAGGAGCGAGAGGACGCAAGCGCGTTTGACGGTTCGATGCATGAGTTCCTTCCGGGCGCGCGGTGGCGCCTGACTCTCTAGTGTCTACGATGGTGCCGCCCGCGGCCAGTCACTCGAACGAGCGGCGTGGGGCGAAGTGCGCGCCGGCGCAGCGGCACCATGTGCGAGCGGGTGCGCACCGCCGCGCCGCTCAACGATGCTCGACGACGTTCGGCGGAAGCGTGCCCTGGACGGGATCCTGATCGGAAGGCTGGACCATCAGTCCGATCGCCACGGCGCTCGCGCCGAGCACGACGACCGATCCGATGAGCCACGGCACGAAATTCGTGTTTCGGTCTTCGTTGAGCGAGGCGGTCACCGAACGATCGGCACCGCGGCGCACCTCCACGTCCTGCACGAATGTGTAATAGCCCCGCTTCTTCACCACGACTTGGTGGCTTCCGGCGTCGAGCGCGCCTTCGAATCGTGACGTGGCGCGCGCGTGGCCGTCGATCTCGATGAGACCGCCCGTCGGCCGCGTGACGACGGTGAGGCGCCCTTTCGACTGCTCGGGTGCGAGCGTGAGCGTCACCTGGGTCTTCTTGCCGTCCTCGAGCTTCACGCTCTGTGAAGCGCGTACGAATCCCGGTGCCTCGGCGGCGAACTCCACGGGCTGCGGCGCAACGGCGACCTTCCCGCGGAACGGCGCGGGCCCGACCTCCTTGCCGTCGATCTTCACGACTGCGTTCGATGCGCCGGTGACTTTCACCTCGACGAGCGCAGTCTTCTGGAGGGCCTCGAGCTTGAGATCGACGTGCGCTGGCTTGCCGGCCGCGACATCGACTTGAGCGGACGCGTCCGTGTGCCCGGCGAGTTTCGCACTCACGCGGCGCTCTCCCGTCTGGACGCGTACGGGTTTGACGAGCGGCGAGACGCCGACCTCCCGGCCGTCGACGTAGATCTTCGCGCCGGGCACGTTCACTTCGACCGAGAGATCGCTGACGAACTTCTCGAGGCCCGTGATGGCGCGCTCGATCTCCTGCGTTTCCTTCTTCGTCAGCTTTCCGCTGCCTTCGTCGAGCTCACGCTTGAGGTAGTCGATGGCATCGGCATATCGGCCGAGGTTCTTCTCGCAGACCGCGACGTTGAAGAGCACGCGCGGATTCTTCGATTGCTCGTAGACCTGCAGGAACTGCGCGCGCGCGCCGTCCCAGTTGCCGCCCTTGGTGAGCTTCACGGCTGCGTCCCACATCGGGCGCGATGCCTTGGGCAGGCTCTGACGCACCGATGTGACTTTCGGCTTGCGCGCGAAGGCCACCTCCGGGCTCACCATCGACACGGCGAGCACGACGGCCAGGACGGAGCGCCATCCGCGAGTCTTCACGCTGTCAGCATACGCGACGACGGGGCGAAGCGGTGAATCGCGTCCATGCCCTCAGTGCTTGATGGTGATCCCGAGCCCGTCGTCGTCGTCGGGCGGGTGCTTGGTCGGATACGACGGTGGCCGAGGCGGCTTCTTCGCCGATGCGCTCGTCGATGCGGCGACCGTCACCGTCGCCGAGGGGAGCACCACCGGTGCGCTCGGAATCGCATCCCCGCTGGGCCCCGTCGCGGGCGTGGCAATCCCGTTGCTCTCGTCGCGCACATGCTGCTGCGCGTCGCTCCGCGTCAGCTTCCACGTGATCCCGGCACCGGCGCCGACGGCGACGAGAACGAGCAGCCCGACCAGGACGGGGCTCGTGCTCCGCGGCGCGGGCTGGG
>JAGQIY010000950.1 GCA_020430865.1 Myxococcales bacterium | reverse complement strand
TCGAGTTCGACCACAAGGACATCCTGTATGTCCGCATCGACCGCCGCCGCAAGATGCACGCGACCGTGCTGCTGCGCGCCCTCGGCTTCAACACCCAGGAGCTGTTGAACCGTTTCTACGACACGGAAACGGTCTACATGAAGGGCCCTGGCAAGTACGAGAAGAGCGTCAACTTCGACCTCCTCGCCGGTCAGCGCGCGACCCGCGACATCAAGATTGGTGACAAGGTCGTCGTCAAGAAGAACACGAAATTCACCCGCGCCGCGATCAAGCGTCTGCGCGAGAGCGACATCGATCGTCTGCCGATCGAGGTCACGGAGCTGATCGGCAAGGTCAGCGCCGAAGACGTGATCGACAAGGAGACCGGCGAAGTTCTGCTGGAGTGCAACGAGGAAGTCACCGAGACCATCCTCGACCGCCTGCACGAGGCCGGGATCAAAGACTTCCAGGTCCTGTTCATCGACGGCCTGAACGTTGGTTCGTTCCTCAGGGATACGCTGATCGCGGACAAGGTGAAGACCACCGAGGACGCGATCATGGAGATCTATCGCCGCCTGCGCCCGGGCGATCCGCCCACCCTGGAGACGGCGAAGACTCTCTTCCACAACCTTTTCTTCAACTCGGAGCGCTATGACCTCTCCGCGGTTGGCCGCCTCAAGCTGAACTACAAGTTCTACAGCGGCAAGGAAGACGTCGACGTCCCAACCATCGAGACGACTACCCTGACCCACGACGACATCGTGGAGACGGTACGTCACCTGATCGAGCTCAAGAACGGCCGGGGGAGTGTCGATGACATCGACCACCTGGGCAACCGCCGCGTGCGTGCGGTCGGTGAGCTGATGGAGAACCAGTACCGCATCGGTCTGGTGCGCATGGCTCGCGCGATCAAGGAGCGCATGAGCGTCTCCCAAGAGATCGACACCCTGATGCCCCACGACCTGATCAACGCCAAGCCGGTTGGCGCCGTGGTCAAGGAGTACTTCGGGTCGAGCCAGCTGTCGCAGTTCATGGACCAGACCAACCCGCTCAGCGAGGTGACCCACAAGCGTCGCCTCTCGGCGCTGGGGCCTGGTGGACTGACCCGGGAACGCGCCGGCTTCGAGGTGCGCGACGTCCACGCCACGCACTACGGTCGTATCTGCCCAATCGAGACCCCTGAAGGTCCGAACATCGGCCTCATCGCGTCGCTGTCCACGTTCGCTCGCGTGAACGAGTACGGCTTCGTGGAGACCCCTTACCGTACGGTAAAGGACGGCGCCGTGACGCCCGAGGTCAAGTGGTACAGCGCACTCCAGGAGGAAGGGAAGTACATCGCCCAGGCGAGCACTCCCATGGACTCCTCCGGCGCCTTCACCGGCAGCATGGTCAGCGCGCGCTACAATGGCGACTTCCGCATGACGTCGCCCGAGCAGATCGCGCTGATGGACGTGGCGCCGAACCAGATGGTGAGCGTCGCGGCGGCGCTGGTGCCCTTCTTGGAGCACGACGACGCGAACCGCGCCCTGATGGGCGCGAACATGCAGCGTCAGGCCGTGCCGCTAATCCGCACGGAAGCGCCTTTCGTGGGCACCGGCATGGAGCGCCGCGTCGCCATGGACTCGAACGTCTGTGTCGCCGCCAAGCGTGACGGCGTGGTTGTCAGCGTCGACGCCGAGCGCATCGTGGTTCGCGCCACGGGCGGTGAAGGCGACGAGGTGCCGGACATCTACCACCTGAACAAGTACCAGCGGAGCAACCAGAGCACCTGCTACACGCAGCGCCCGATCGTGCGTGCTGGAGAGACGGTGGTTGCTGGAGACGTGTTGGCCGACGGTCCTGCGTGTAACATGGGCGAGCTCGCGCTCGGCCAGAACGTGGTCGTCGCGTTCATGCCTTGGCAGGGGTACAACTTCGAAGACTCGATCCTCCTGAGCGAGCGAGTCACCAAGGAGGACGTCTACACCTCGGTGCACATCGAGGAGTTCGAGTGCATTGCCCGTGACACCAAGCTCGGCAAGGAAGAGATCACGCGCGACATCCCCAACGTGGGCGAGGAAGCGCTGAAGGATCTCGATGACGCCGGAGTGGTGCGCATCGGCGCCGAGGTGAAGCCCGGCGACATCCTGGTCGGCAAGATCACTCCGAAGGGCGAGAGCCAGCTCTCTCCTGAGGAGAAGCTCCTGCGCGCGATCTTCGGCGAGAAGGCTGGCGACGTTCGCGACAGCTCGCTGAAGGTGCCCCCGGGCGTTGGCGGCATCGTGATCGACGCGCGCATCTTCTCGCGCAAGGGCACCGACAAGGACGAACGCGCGAAGGCGATCGAGGATCAGGAGCGCGCAAAGCTAGAGCGGACCCGCGACGAAGAGGTGAAGGTCATCCGTGACTCCTACTTCCGCAAGATGCGCGACGTTCTCGCCGGCAAGGTGACCACGGCCAAGCTCGTGGACGACTCGGGCAAGGTGCTCCTGGCCAAGGACGACAAGCTCAGCGACGAGGTGCTCGATGGCATCCCGCGCAAGTACTGGGGCGAGATCCAGCTGGAAGAGGGCAGTGACCAGATCGCCCAGCTGCTTCACGACCTGGACGAGCTGGTTCGCACCCGCGAGGAGCACTTCCGCGACAAGATCGATCGCCTGAGTCGCGGCGATGAGCTGCCCCCTGGCGTGATCAAGATGGTGAAGGTCTACATCGCCATCAAGCGCAAGCTCCAGGTCGGCGACAAGATGGCTGGCCGACACGGAAACAAGGGCGTCGTCAGTCGTATCCTCCCGGAAGAGGACATGCCTTACCTTGCCGATGGAACTCCGGTCGACATCGTCCTGAACCCGCTCGGCGTGCCTAGCCGCATGAACGTGGGTCAGATCCTGGAGACCCATCTGGGCTGGGGCGCGAAGATGCTCGGCAAGAGCATCGAACGGCTGCTCGAGCACAAGGCGACCGCGGACAAGCTCCGGGCGCGTATCCGCGAGGTCTACGCCAACGACTCGGAGGCCATGCAGAAGATCGAAAAGATGACGGATGACGACATCCTGCATCTCTCCAGGAAGCTGCAGCGCGGCGTGTTCTTCGCGACACCAGTGTTCGATGGTGCCTCGGAGGTGCAAATCAAGGGCGCGCTCAAGCTGGCGGAGGTCAATCCGTCGGGTCAGTCGATCGTCTTCGATGGTCGCACGGGAGAGCCCTTCGATGAGGACGTGACCGTTGGCGTGATGTACATGCTGAAGCTGCATCACTTGGTCGACGACAAGATCCACGCGCGTTCCATCGGGCCGTACTCCCTCGTCACTCAGCAGCCGCTGGGTGGTAAGGCGCAGTTCGGTGGTCAGCGCCTCGGTGAGATGGAGGTCTGGGCGATGGAGGCCTACGGTGCCGCCTACGCGCTCCAGGAGTTCCTCACGGTGAAGAGCGATGACGTGCAGGGTCGTACTCGGATGTACGAGGCGATCGTCAAGGGTGATTACACGTTGGAGGCCGGTCTGCCGGAGAGCTTCAACGTGCTGATCAAAGAGCTTCAGTCTTTGTGTTTGAACGTAGAACTGGTCGAGACGGCTACCGCAGCCGAGGAGTGAGAGGTTAACGATGAGAGATATTTTCTCCTTCTTCGAGAAGCCCAAGGATCCGCTCTCCTTCTCGGCCATGCGGATCTCGCTGGCCAGCCCTGAGAAGATCAAGGAGTGGTCACACGGCGAGGTAAAGAAGCCCGAGACCATCAACTACCGAACCTTCAAGCCGGAGCGCGACGGGCTCTTCTGCGCGAAGATCTTCGGACCGGTGAAGGACTACGAGTGCATCTGCGGCAAGTACAAGCGCATGAAGCACCGTGGCATCGTCTGCGAGAAGTGCGGTGTCGAAGTCATCCAGAGCAAGGTGCGTCGTGAGCGGCTTGGCCACATCAACCTGGCCACGCCGGTCGCGCACATCTGGTTCTTGAAGAGCCTGCCCTCGCGTATCGGCAACATCCTCGACATCACCCTCAAGGATCTCGAGAAGGTTCTCTACTGCGAGGCCTACATCGTCATCGATCCCAAGGAGACGGGGCTCGCGCTCGGCGACCTGCTCACCGAGGAAAAGTACGCGCAGCTACTCGACGAGTACGGCGACGATGCCTTCGAGGCGCAGATGGGTGGCGAGGCCGTGGTCTCGCTGCTCAAGCGCGTCGAGGTGCACGACCTCGCGGAGCAGCTCCGTGCGGAAATGAAGGTCGCGACCAGCGAGGCCAAGCGCAAGAAGATTGCCAAGCGTCTCAAGGTCGTGGAGGCGTTCCGTGGAAGCGGCAACCGCCCGGAGTGGATGATGCTCAGTGTCATCCCCGTGCTCCCGCCGGACCTGCGTCCCCTGGTGCCCCTCGATGGTGGTCGCTTCGCAACCAGCGACTTGAACGACCTCTACCGTCGCGTCATCAACCGCAACAACCGCCTGAAGCGTCTGCTCGAGCTCAACGCGCCTGAGATCATCATCCGCAACGAGCGCCGCATGCTGCAGGAGGCGGTGGACGCGCTGTTCGACAACGGTCGCCGTGGCAAGACCATCACCGGTCCCAACAAGCGCCCGCTGAAGAGCTTGAGCGATATGCTCAAGGGTAAGCAGGGGCGCTTCC
>JAGQIY010000949.1 GCA_020430865.1 Myxococcales bacterium | reverse complement strand
CCGAGGAGCAGTCGCGCACCTCCCCCCCGATCCCGAGCCGAAAGGGAACGCGCGCATCTTGCGTGCTGGGTTTGGGGGAGAGGGCGCGCCGGTCATTTCCGCGCGGCTCTATATCCGCTTCGGTATGTTTCGGCAAATCGACCCATCGCCTGTCGGAACGACCTTCGTCCGCGTCACGCAACTTACTGAAATGACCGGTAGATCCACGTAGCGACAGCTTCGTGCAAAGAATTACATTGTAATGACAATTGCCCCGGAGCGGGATGGTACTCGAGCGATCAAGCTCCATGGTTACCGTCTTCGTCGTTCTGTATTTCGCGATCTTGCTCCTGCTCTGCACGTACGGCTTGCACCGCCTGCACCTGGTCCTCAGCTGCTGGCGCCACCGTCGGCGTATCGAGGCCGTGGGTGACGTGGCGCCGCTGTCGGACGCCGAGTTGCCCCGGGTGACGGTGCAGCTACCGCTGTACAACGAGGCGACCGTGGCGGAGCGACTCCTCGATGCCGTCGCGCAGATGGACTACCCGCGGGACCGTCTGGAGATCCAGGTGCTGGACGACTCCAGCGATGAGACCCGCGGCATCGCCGAGAAGAAGGTCGCCAAGCTTGCGAGTAATGGCCTCGACATCGCCTACATCCGTCGACCCGACCGTCATGGTTACAAGGCCGGCGCCCTCGACTACGGGCTGGCGCGTGCCAAGGGCGAGCTGATTGCGATCTTCGACGCGGATTTCGTGCCGCAGCCGGGCTTCTTGCGCGACGTCGCACCTCACTTCCAGGAACCCGAGGTGGCGATGGTCCAGACTCGCTGGGGTCACATGAACCGCCATCACAGCCTGCTGACCAGCGTCCAGGCGCTGATGCTGGACGGGCACCACATGGTGGAGAACCGCGCACGCTACGGTGCTGGTTGCTACTTCAACTTCTCCGGGACGGGCGGGATCTGGCGCGCGGCCGCCATCCACGAGGCGGGTGGCTGGGAGCACGACACCCTGACCGAGGACCTGGACCTGTCCTACCGGGCGCAGCTCAAGGGCTGGCGCTTCGTCTACCGTCCGGACGTGTTGACCCCCGCGGAGCTGCCCGAGGATCTATCGGCTTTCCGTGCTCAGCAGTATCGCTGGGCCAAGGGCACCGTGCAGACCGCACGAAAGCTGCTGGGCCGGGTGCTGCGAGCCGACCTGAGCCGTTCGCAGCGCCTCGAGGCCTTCTTCCACCTGACCCCGCATTTCGCATACCCGTTGATGCTCCTGTTGAGCATCCTGATCCTGCCGGCGTTGATCCTGATGCCAGCGGTGGACATTGGCACGATGTTCATCGTCGACCTGCCGCTGTGCTTTGGTGCGACGGGCTCCCTCGCGACCTTCTACTGCCTGGCAGAGCGCGCTCAAGGGCGCTCGGTGTTCGGTGCGCTCAAGCGCCTACCCGCGCTGATCGCGCTGGGCGCTGGCCTGAGTCCCCACCTGACGCGCGCGGTCGTGGACGGCCTGCGGAGCATGAGCGGTGAGTTCGTGCGCACACCGAAGCGCGGCAGCCAGCTGGGGCGCTACCGTCAGGCGGCGCAGCTGCCGTTCGTCGAGATTGGCTTGACGCTGATCAGCATCGCCAGCGTCGTCGCGTCCGTCGAGACCGGGCACTGGTTCGCGACGCCGTTTACCCTGCTCTTCGCCCTCGGTTATGGCTACGTTGCCTGGACCGTCACCACGGAGCAGCTGGTGCCGGCGAAGTCGAGCGAGGAGCCGGAGCGTCTGCCGCGCACGGCTTGATTTCTCGGCGTTCCACCGGGTTTTCCCGTTCTTCCACCATCTGGGCGTGGCTCCTCCTGCAGGAGTCGCGCCCTTTCTGCGTCGAGCGCCCCGGCGGGGCGAGCGCCCGGTAGCCTACGCGTGGATCCAGCACGCTCTGTAGCGGCCCCTAGCCCGGCATGCGTAGCTTCCCGTTACCTATGGACTTTTTGGTGTCTCACGCTAGTCTATGGAGGTCCCGGGGCCGCGCAGCGCGCCGATGGGGTGTCTCTGGGAGCGGCGCTCGTCGCTCACGGGACGAGTCGACGAGCTGGGGGTTCGGACATGACGAAGGCTGACATCGTAAACGCCGTCTACACGGACGCCGGGGGAGGTTACTCGAAGAAGGAGTCCGCGGACCTCGTGGACGACGTGTTCGAGACCATGAAAGAGACCCTGGCCCGGGGCGAGAAGATCAAGATCTCGGGCTTTGGCAATTTCGTCTTGAGGGACAAGCGGCAGCGCCAGGGCCGAAACCCGCAAACGGGCGAGCCGATCGTGATCACCGAGCGTCGAGTGCTCAATTTCAAGGCCAGTCAGTTGCTCAAGCAGGCGCTGAACGCCGACCTCAGCGAGGAAGATCTCCGCTCTGATCCCGGCGCGGCCTCCGATCCCGACGCGTCGAGCCCCAGCAACCCCGCTCAGTCCGCGCCGCTCTCCGCTGACGGCGAGTGATTCCCCTTCGCTGGTACTTTCTGCGGCCGCTCGCGAGCGTGGCGGAGCGATCCTGAAATAGGCCCCATTAGGGATTGCGTTTTCAGGCCGGGCACGGCACCCAAGTAGTCCGTGGCGAACGAGAAGCGACCTCCGGTGAAGCTCTACTACCGCATCGGCGAAGTCTCGGAGATCGTCGGTGTGGAGCCCCACGTGTTGCGCTACTGGGAGACGGAGTTTCGGACCATCCGCCCGCAGAAGTCCCGTAAGGGGCAGCGCATCTACTCGCGGCGCGACGTGGACAAGCTGCTGCGGGTGAAGGACCTGCTCTACAACCAGGGCTACACCATCGCTGGTGCCCGCAAGCGTCTGCGCGATGGCTCGACCAGCGTCGAGTCCACGGCGGAAGCGACGCCGCCCGCCGTCGCAGCGCCTGCGGTGGAGCCAGAGGTCGTGGAGCTGCTCAAGAGCGTGCGTGGCGAGGTGGTTGGCTTGCTGCGGGAGCTCGGCGAAGACGTACGCTGAGCGAGGCCTGCGCTCTCGACAGGCGCGGCGAGCCACGTTTTTCTGCTCTGACGTTGTTTGTCCGGTCGGCGCAGAGCCGAGCCGACGTCGCTTGACGCGCAGCCGCGATGCGAGCACCAGACGTGTCCGGGCTCCGCTACGCCCGATCGCGCCCACGGGTGCGACTACTCAACGAACTGATACCGCTAGAACAAGGTTGGCTCGGATGAGCCCACACGAGGAGTACCCATGGCCGAAGGACTGAACCGCGTGATGCTACTCGGAAACCTCGGAGCCGATCCGGAGCTGAGAATGACGGGAGGAGGGCAGGCGGTGCTCAAGCTACGCCTTGCCACGAGCGAGAGCTACCTGGACAAGAACCGCGTCCGGCAGGAACGCACCGAGTGGCACAGCATCGTGGTCTGGGGGAAGCGCGGTGAGGCACTCAGCAAGTTCCTCACCAAGGGCTCGCGGATCTTCGTGGAAGGCAGTCTCCGCACCTCGAGCTACGAGGTCGAGGGACAGAAGCGCTACCGGACGGAAGTGATCGCACGAGAGATCATCCTGGCCGGTCGCGGTGGGGGTGGCGGCGGTCGCGATGAGGGCAGCTACGGCGGTGGCGGTGGCGGTGGCGGCTACGGCGGTGGCGGCGGCGGTGGCGGCGGCTACAACGAGCCATCGGGGGGCGGCGGTGGCGGCGGTGGTGGCGGTGGTGG
>JAGQIY010000948.1 GCA_020430865.1 Myxococcales bacterium | reverse complement strand
TCTCCGCGCCCTGCAGGTCTTCCGAGTCGCGCGCGGCGCTGGCCGCCTGGGCGATCTCCTCAGCGACCGCGCCCAGACGTATGGAGACCGCGCGAGCATCAGCCCCCGCAAAGCGGCGCAGCGAGACGTCCAAAGCGAGCAAGACATCCTCTGCTTGGCGAGTCTCCGAGGCACCACGTGGGGTGAGGCGTTGAAGCACCCGGACCTGCCCCTGGATGAACGCCTCGAGACCTTCAGGGACCTCGAGTCCACCGTAGCTCGACGTCATCACCTCGGCGGTCCGCTCGACCACTCGCTTGACCAGCTCCCGGTCCCGTTTCCTTCGTTCTGCGCGGATCATCGCCTTCGTCTCGCGCTCGCTGTCCAAGCGCCAGGCGACGACGTCGGTGACCTCGTCGCGGATGGAAACCAGCGCCTCGTAGCGGTCCGCTTCGGGCTGACCCACGGTGGGCGGCACGAGCGTGATGGCCTCACTTCGACCCCACTTCGGTCCAGTCACTGGATCGCCATCTCGCGCCTCCACGCGCAACACGATGGGCAAGAACATGCGACGCAGGAACGGGTCGCTCCCCTTCAGCGCGTGAGCTCCGCGCTCTGCGCGGGTTTCGCCATCGAAGCGCCCGAGGACCCGGCGCTCTTCGCGACCGTTGGCGCTCATCACGACATCGATCTGGCGCAGACCGTTGTCGTCGCTGACGTCGTACTCCAGCTCCAGACGGTCGAGCTTGGCGAGTTCCAGGCGCGCAGGAGCCGGAACCGACTTGCCCGCGGAGTCCCGGTAGCTGAGCTTGACGGTCGGGACCTGGTCCGGGATGGCGTCGAGGCTGAGCGCTTCCGGCGCTTCGATCAACACGTCACCGAAGCGAGCCGCGGTGCGCAGCTCCGCGTTCTGCTCCAGGGTGAAGCGCGCAACGACACCGCCGCTACCGTCCTCGACGAACGGGATTTCACGCTGACCGTCGGTCAACACCAGCCGACGCCCCGAGAAACGCGGCTTCCCCCGCACGGTGATCAGCGTGCCCACCGGCTGAGCGGAGAGCGCCTCCGTGAAGAGCAAGCGCTCACTCCGCCGCAGGTAGCTCGGCGGCTGCGCCCGCACCTCGGTGGACTCGAGCCAGTCGACGGGCAGCGGGGCGCGCCCATCGCGAGCCGCCAGCACGTCGAGCCCCTCGACGATGTGCATCGGACCAAACGCCAGGGCAAACGTCGCCGCGGTCCCCAAGAGCACCGCCAGCACCGCGAACACACCAGCCCGTTGCCGCGCGGCAACTTCCACGCGATCCAGGGAAGCTCGCGCCACGAGTCGCTCGAGGTGCGCCCGCGCGAGCACCGGCGACCCCGCGAAGCTGGTGCGCTCGCTGCGCTCGACCAGCCCCAGCGCGCGCTGGGCACGCTCTGCCAGCTCCGGGTCATAGCTGGCGATCACACGGCGGATCAGCCGGCGCGGGCTCAGCGCGATGCGCCGCTCCCGGCGCACCCAGAGTAGCCAGACGATCAGCCCACCCAGCAACACCCCCGCGGCGGCAGCTCGCGCTCCGAGGGTACCGATGCGGGCGAGGTGGGCGCAGCCGAAGAGCGCCAGCAGGCCCGCCGCGAAGACCAGCCAGCGACGCGCGACGCGGGTGCGCTTGCGCCACACGTCACCGAGTCGAAACAGGCCAGCAAGGGGCATACGGGTCGAAGCTTACACGCGTTGGGACGGCCTCGCCCGCCCCAGCTCAAAGCAGATGGCGAGCCTTGATCTGCAAGTAGTGGTTGATGAGCGCGGGGGTCAACTTGCTCGGCAACGTGTCCAGCACGAGCGCGCCGGAGGCGCGCAGATCCCGGATCACCTGGTCGCGCCAACGCAGCATCTCCGCCGCCGCACCCCGCACGTACAGGGAGTCGCTCCCCCCCTGGCTGCCGAGCAGCCGCTCCACCTCGGCGTCACGGAACAGCACGAGGAGCGGGAGGTGCAGCCGCGCGATACCTCGAGTCCGCTTGACCAGCGTCTCGGCCACGGCGTCGTCCAGTACCTGGGAGAAGAGCACGACCAGCGAGCGCTTTCGGACCTTGAGCGCGAGGTACTCGAAGGCGGCGTCGTAGTCCGGCTCCACGAGCCGCGGGTGCAGGTCGTAGCTCGCCTGGATCAACCGCCGCGCCGCCCGACTGCCGCTCTCGGGTGGGACAAAGGACCGCACCGTCTCGTCGAAGCCAACCAGGCCAACGCGATCCCCTCCGCGCGTGGCGATGTGGGCCAGCATCAGCGTGGCGTTGAGCGCGTGATCGAAGCGCGCGATGCCGTCACTCTCCGCGGTCATCAAGCGCCCAGCGTCCAGCATGAACATCAGGTTCTGATTGCTCTCGAGCTGGTACTCGCGCGCGATCAGGCGCTGGCGACGAGCCGTCGCCTTCCAATCCAGCGCTCGGTACTCGTCGTCTCGGGTGTACTCGCGGAGCCGCTCGAACTCGCTCTCGCCGCCCTTGAGCTTGGTCGCTCGAACCAGCGCGAACTCGCGATCCTGCCGCGCCAGGAGCTCATAGGTACGAATGGACTGCAAGTCCGGATAGACCTTGACCAGGCTCTCCGCCGGCAAGTTCAACTGGCGCAGCCACAGGCCGAGGGGTGAGGCATAGCGGACGTGGTGAGCGCCGATCTTGTGCGCGCCGCGCCGGTGCGGCTCGATGTGGTAGGTCAGCTCCTCACGGCTCCGACCGGGAACGCGAACGCGCAGCGGGAGATCGCTGGAGGTCGCGTCCTCGAACAGATCTTCGGTGACCCAGAGGTTCAAGCGACGCCGAGACAGGTTGCGGACGCGCAGCCGCACTGGGTTTTGTCTCCCCAGGGAAAAAACTGGTCCCAGCTCTCGGCTCACCTGCACCAGCGGCTTGATCGACAACAGCAGATCGACCAACGCCACCGCCACGATGGCGGCGTCCGCAGCCAGCATCGGCATCAACATGCTCGGGTCGAAGAGCGTGAGCACCGCCAGCACCAGCGGGATGATCAGCAAGATCACTAACGGTCGGTTGGGGAGCATACGTCAGCCGTCGGCGGTCAAGCGGCGGTGCGAGGCACGGGAGCCTCCCGCAGGATCCCCTCCACGCAGTCGTCGGCGGTAGTGCCTTCGAGCTCGGCGTCGGGGTGCAGGATCAGGCGGTGGCGCAGCACGCCAGGAGCGAATGTCTTCACGTCGTCAGGCACGACGAAGTCGCGGCCCTCTGCGGCGGCGCGCGCCCGAGCGGTGGTCAGCAAGCCGATCGAGGCGCGGGGCGATGCCCCGAGGTAGACCGCGCGGTGGCTGCGTGTGCGCGCGACTATGTCCGTCACGTAGGCCACGATCTCTGGATCCACACGGATCGTATTGAGGGTCGCCTGCATCTCCAGCAGTTGCTCGACGCTGAGCACCGTCTGCAGACCCACACGGTCGAGGTTCGCGGGATCGAAGCCGTGCAGGTAGTTGGTGAGGATCTGTTGCTCCGCGGCCTGAGACGGGTGGGTGACGTGGACCTTGATCAGGAAGCGGTCCAGTTGCGCCTCGGGCAGCGGGTACGTGCCCTGAGACTCGACCGGGTTCTGCGTCGCGATCACCAGGAACGGCTCGGGTAGCGCGCGGGTCTCGCCATCCGCAGTGACACTGCGATCCTGCATGGCTTCGAGCAACGCGGATTGCGTCTTGGCCGGCGCGCGGTTGATCTCGTCAGCCAGCAACAGCTGTGTGAAGACCGGCCCCGCCATGAACAGGAACTGCCCCTTCGACTGGTCGAAGACGTTGCCGCCGGTGACGTCGCTGGGCATCAGGTCTGGGGTGAACTGGATGCGCTTGAAACCGGCGCCCATCACATGACTCAGGGCGCGCACGAGCAACGTCTTCCCCAGGCCAGGAACGCCCTCGATCAACACATGCCCACGGGCCAGCGCTGCGGTCAGGACATGCTCAACGATGTCGTCTTGCCCGACCAGCACCCGAGACATCTCGGTCACGACGGCGCGAAACGACTGACTAAACT
>JAGQIY010000947.1 GCA_020430865.1 Myxococcales bacterium | reverse complement strand
TGGTCCCTTCACCTCCGGAGGCGTTCGATGCCGTCGCTACGCAGCGTGGAGGTGGCGCCGTTGCGCCCGCTGTTCGGCATTGGGCTCAGGAGTGGGCTGCGACTGCGGAGGAACTTGACGCGCTTTCCCATGAGCATTCGGGTGGCGCCGAGTTGCTCATCGACAGGGAGCACAGGGAGGCGCTCTTGCGCGCTCTTCGAGATAGCGTAGACCGTCTCGCCGTGCTGTCCGACCAACTGAGCGTCGACGTCGTCACCAATAGGTTCGCGCGTCTGCTGCGAGGCCGACTCGAGGGCGGCACGCGCTGCTCCTTCGTCTACCGACGTGAGGGGGCGAAGGACACCGATGACGGACCATCTGCACGGCTCCGAGAGCAGGCCGACGCCTTCCCGGAGCGCTGCTCCCTCGTGGAGGCCCGCAGCCACGCAAAGATCCTGATCTCTGACGATGAGGTCACCGTCGGCAGCTTCAACTTCCTGTCCTATGGTGGGGAGTACGCCGGCTCGACGAGAGGTCCCGAGCGCTCCGAACTGAGCCTGCGCGTGCGCTCCGCGGACGCGGTCGATCAGGTTCTTTCCGCGTTGGCCGAGGCTTGGCCGGAGGCCTTTCAGCCCCTCCGGGAGCGGCGTGTGCCATCCGCAGAGGTCGCCGCCGCAGAGCGAACTCCGCGGTCTCTGCAGCCGCTCTTTCGGGCGCTCGGCAGTGCGCCGACGCCAGGGGACGCCCTTCTGCGGTGGTTCGAGCGCGCTGCGACTCCGTGGGGGGATCTCGAAGCGCTCGAACGAGCGGGTGTGTCCAAGGAGACTTTGACCGCGGCGATCGCGGCGGCGATCTCTACGACGGCGGAGATTGACACGCCGCCGGCGAGCGATTGGCGATCTCGCCTCGCCACACTTCGATGGTTGGACGGGGACTTCGTCGGCTGCGCGTTGCTGCTGCCCCGGAGCGGCGAAGGCGATGTGGCCGCGTGGCTGGCAGACCTTGGCGCATCGGTGCAGGCGATGTCAGCCTCGTTCTCGCCACGTCTGCCGTCCGCCGATGCGATGTCGTCCGACGAACGCACGGCTGCAGTCGACCTCCTGCTGGTGGCCGCGCTGGAGCATGGCCGGTTCGACTACCTTGACCAACTGGCCGAGCTCGAGGCGACTCTGGACGGGACGACTGCGGCCTGGGTCGCCGCAGCGCGTCGGTTTTTCACGACCGTCTATCAGCCGCTGCCGCTTGAGCTGCTGCGGAGGAACGCGAACCGGAAGCGACGGCGTGAGGACGAAGAGCGCGCGCGTGCGGCCTTCTCGGAGGCGCTGCGATCCGCAGAGAACGTCGGCTTCCGCTTCCCGCTCGGCGAGCACACGTGGGATCTGCTGAAGGCGGACGGCGGCTTGCTCGGCAGGGCGCGGAGCGCGCTGGACGGCGACACTCCGGACGGCCTCGCGACCTACCTCAGGGGGGCAGATGGTCAAGGCGTCGATGTTGAGCGTCTGATGGACGAGGCGAGCCACAAGGCCAGGGACGAACACAACAGCCGAATCGACGAGCCGAAGCGTTCGGCCTGCCTGAAGCGGCTCGTTCGGATGGTGGAGAAGGCGACGGTCTGGGTTCAACTCGCCTCGGCCGCATCCCCGTCGCCATCGGACGCCAAGGTGTTGGGTGCTTGCTGGGACCTCCAAGCGGCGCTCGGCGGAATGAGGGGCGACGCTGGAGCAGGTCTGCGCGGCGTAGCTGTTCCAGTCCGTGAGTTCACCCTTTCCCGTTTGCAGCCTCTGTTCGACGCGGAGAAGCCATGAACGCCGTAGATCTGATTGCGGCATGGCCGATGACCCGACGAGGCGCGCTGTCGTGGGTTGCTGCCTGCGGCAGTACGGCAGACGCTACCGCAATCGCCCGAGCGTGCGCTGCTACCCTGGCCAAGCCGATGGACTACGAGGACATCGTCGGCCAGCTCGTGGATGGGGGCGAGTTCGAGGCGGCCGAGCTGTTCATGCAGGACAGCATCGTGCTGGACGCCGTCGATGCCGATGCCCTCCACCGCTTGGAGGCGAAGCTCGAGCAGGTGCGAGGAGGAGCAGTAGAATCCGCTCGAGGGCGGCTCGCGGACCTACAGACTCGCGCCGAAGCGCACGGTACGCCCGTCGACGTAGATGCCGTCGTTGACGCAGTCAGTCGGCGGCGCGACGCGGGCCTTGAGCTTCTCCACCAGGCCGAAAGGCGCGTCGAGGAAGCGGAGGCCGACTTCGTCGCGGGCCTAAAGGAGAGGCTCGAGTCCGCATCGACTCGCGGGTTGCCAGAGAACGTCCTGGCCGAGTGGCGGGCAGACATCGAACACGCGATCTCCCTCGGGGCCGTGGACGCGGCCAGCGCCGCCATCGACGCCGGCCCCAGCGCCGACAGGCCGCTCCTTGTTGGCGTTCCGGCGCCACCCGTGTGGCCCTACCGAAGTGAACCACTGCACTTTCTCGTCGAGTGGATGTTCGGCGACGGCGTCGTGCCGCCGGG
>JAGQIY010000946.1 GCA_020430865.1 Myxococcales bacterium | reverse complement strand
GTCGGAGGCAACCTCCGGGACGCCTCGCTTCAGGCGATCTGGGAAGGCGCGGCCGCGCTCCGCTTCACACGCGACCGTGACGCCACGGAGCTGTGGGGCTTCTGCAGGGACTGCTACTACGCGGCCGAATGCCTCGCCGGCTGCAGCTGGACGAGCCATGTCTTGTTCGGACGCAGGGGAAACAACCCGTACTGTCATCATCGGGCGCTCGAGCTGCGGGATCGGGGGGTGAGAGAGCGCTTGGTGCCAAACGCCCCGGCGCCGGGTGCTCCCTTCGACTTCGGCGATTTCAGTCTGGTCGAGGAGCCTTGGCCAGGCGCAGAAAGGCCGTGAGAGGGCCGAAACTGCGCTAGAGTGCAGCGCATGAGCCTGATCGTCTGCGCTGTCTGTCGCCGCCATGTTCGCCACACGGAAACGAGTTGCCCCTTCTGCGGGGCACCACCCGGCCAGAGCATGGGTCCGCGCGGGCGCGCGCGGGGCGGCGCTGCGGCGATTGTCCTCGCGGCTGCCACGAGCGCTGGCTGTGGGGGCGCCAACCCGGAGCCGGAGGCGCCTCCGCCCGTGATGCCCGTCGACGATCCGGAGCCGGAACCCGAGGTCGCACCCCCGGTGGACGAGTCCGCTCCCGAGGTGCCCGCGCCGCCGGAGCCCGAGGCTGGACCCGAGGATCCCGGCCGCGCCGTCCCGATGTACGGCATGCCCGCACCGGAGCCCGGGCCGCCGCAGAAGTGAGCCCGCGCGCGCTGCCTCAGGAGTTCACGGCGTTCAGTCTGAGCGGAGGGGCCTCGCCTCCGACCAGGTACTCAAACTCCTCACGGAAACGCTCCGGTGTGAGCCCAGCAGCCTCGGCGTAGCGGGACACGGCTTCGTCGTCAGCGAAATCGTCGCGGCGCAGGCGGATCATGTAGCGTCGAGCGATCTTGTAGCTCTCCGTCTCCGTGTCCACCATGCGCACCTTGGTGGTTCCTGTCGCCGGATCCAGCATCTCGCTGAACGGGATCGGCTTGAACACGCCGCGCTGGATCGTCACCATCGCGCCTCCCCCCCCCTGCAGCAGGTACTTGGTGGCGCAGTAGCCGAGGTCTCGTGTGTATTCCATGTCGAAGGGGATCGGGTCGGCGCAGCGCAGCTCGTAGCCTACGTTCTTCGCGACGACGGTGACCTTGAGGCCCAGCTCCCCGAGCCGCACCTGCACCCGGCGCTTCAGCAGATCGCCAAAGCTGACTTCCGCGAGGCGCAGGTTGCCGTGGATGTCGCGCTCGATCTCCGGCAGCTCCGCCAGCTCGGCAGGGTCCAGCTTCTCGATCAGGCCCTCAGCGAGGATGGCCACGCCGTCGTCTCGCCCTTCCGCCCGACGCTTGATGATGGCCCCCACCAGCAGGTCCACCATCTCGCTCAGCTTCACCGTTTCCGTGCGAAACTCTTCGGCGATGAGCGTCAAGGTGGCGCCGGCGCTCTTGCCAATCCCCAAGGCGAGGTGGCCTGCCGCCCGCCCCATCGTCACGATGAAGTACCAGCGCCCGGTGGTCTTGGCGTCCGTCATGATGTCCTTGACGATACGCACGCCGACGTGGCGCGCCGTCTGATAGCCGAAGGTCGGGCTCATGTCCGGCAGATCGAGGTCGTTGTCGATGGTCTTGGGCACGTGCACCACGCGCAGGGAGTCCCCCGCGATGCGCTGCAAGCTCATCGCCGTGAACGCGGTGCCATCTCCTCCGATGGTGACCAGGCGATCCACGTCCAGCCGGCGCAGCGACGCGAGGGTCTCCTCGAGCTTGCCGGCCTGCGCCGGGTTGGCCCGCGCGATCCCGATCGCCGACCCACCGCGGTAGTGGATGCGGCTCACGCCGTCGATGTCCAGGGGCGCTACGCGGGTGCTGTCTCCCCGCATCAACCATTTGAAGCCGTCGCGGATGCCGAGCACTTCGATACCCGAGACACACGCGCGGATGGTCGCCGCTGCGATCACGCTGTTGATACCGGGCGCTGGACCACCGGCTGCCAAGATTCCCAGCTTGCTCATCTAAGGGGCCTCGTCGGTGACCGCCTCGCTACACGCGACAGCGGTCGGGCAATGCTGCCACGGGCGTGTTTCAGGCACGCTACCCGGCGAGTGACAAGCTCGCAGGGCCATGACAATCCAGGGATGCAGCGCCGAGGTGTGCCCTCCCGCAGCGCCGGGAGAAACCTGCCTGGTTTCCACCCCTCACGCAAGAACTGGTGACTGCGGAGTGGGCCTACGCAACGCCAGGTCCAGCGAGCCGCTGTCTCGGTTCGTCCAGCGAATCACAGATTCGCCTCACTGCCTCACTCGCCCGCGAACGCCAGCACCACCTGGGCGACGGAGCTGTGCTGCTCGAACAGGTCCTTGGCGGAGTCGAGGTCCAGCGGAAGCCCCAGCTCGCGGGCCAGGACCACCAGTCCCTCGACGTCCTGGGGCAGGCCCGCGAGCGCGTCCCAGCCCGCGATCGGTTGAGCCAGCACCTTCGCCAGGGCGACGGAGGCCGCCGCAGGAGCGTGACTGTTCGGGCGATGATGCTCGCTGAGCGCGATCTTCAGGTCCTCGATCGGTAGCTTTCGCGACACGACCAGCCCAGCGCGCTCGTGGTAGCGCGCGGCGGCCTTGAGCTTGACCGCTGAACCCAGTCGCAGGCCTTCCTCTCGCTCATAGCGGTCGAGTAGCTGCAACACGACCGGCCAGCCCACGTCGTGGAGCAGTCCACATACGAAGGCCGTGCCTCGGTCGATCCCCTGCTTGGCCGCGACGTGGCGAGCGTAGAAGGCTGTCGCGACCGAGTGCCGGTAGAGTTCCTTCATCAGACCGGCGAACTCGCTGGCGCTGAACACGTTGTCCTTGCAGGCCACGACCAGCGCGATGTCTCGAATCCGCACGGAACCTAGTTGCGCAACGGCGCGGTCGATCGTCGTGATCGCCACTCGGGTACCGAAGGCCGCTGAGTTCGCCAGTCGCAACACCTCCGCCGTCAGCGATGGATCCAGAGCCAGCTCGGAGGCGATCTGGCGGAGATCGCTCTCGGGGTCCAGACACAGCTGGAGCAGTCGACTCGCCACCGCATCCAGGACGGGCACCTGGATCTGCCCGACCTCGAGGGTGTCTTCGAGCCACTCCTCGACGTCGGTGGGGAGGGGGTCCCCCTCGGAGTGCGCGACCTGCAGTGCCAGCTCTGGCTCGCGCACGAAGGCCGGCGGGACGGAGGGAACGAAGACGGAGTGCATGACCAGACCAAACGGCCAATGCTGGAAACCCTGAACAGACTTCAGCGCCTTCTGGGGTGCTGCCCAGCATCTTGGGCTGGCACCTTGGCCGCACCCCAGCATCTTGAGATGAGCGCCGCTGCCCCGCGCTTTCTCCAGTTTCTTGCGTAATTCCCGAGAGATTCGGCATCGACAAAGGCAGTCGTTTGGGGTTACCTGCC
>JAGQIY010000945.1 GCA_020430865.1 Myxococcales bacterium | reverse complement strand
CGGGACGACCAGCACCAGCAGCGCAACCACCAGCAGCCTGGGCCACAGCACGCGCACGCGAGCCGGGGCGAGAGCGGCTCCCGCTGGGCTCGCGGGAGCAGCCGCTTGCTCCGATTCCAGGCTGGGAACTTCACTATCTGACGCGGACACCGCCCGGTTATACCGGCAGACGCGCCGGAGCCAAGGCTTGGGACGAACTCGGCAACAATGCCGGCGAAGTCCCAAAGCGAGGCATCTCGCGACGCCGGCGCCGCCGAGGGAACACTCGAGACTTGCTCGCCAATTGGCTGCCTGGTCTATAGTCAGGCGAGCCATGGAGCGAGGAAGGAAGCAAGCCATGAATCAGGTCACCGTGAACGAGCGAGGGGCATGGATGCGGGCGACGCGCTGGCTGGTTCTGGGCGGCGTGGCCTGTGGTGCGCTGCTGAGCTCGGGCTGCTCCCAGAAGAACCAGGAGAAGTGCAACGAGGCGATGCAGGTCACCCGTCAGAGCATCTCCTCCAAGGACTTCAACCTGGCGCGCCAGTGGCGTGAGCGCGCGTACACCTACTGCGAGGCGTCCTCGGCGAGCGTGCTGGATGGCGAGATCACCGCAGCCGAGAAGGCCGAGCTGGACGCAGAGGCGAAGAAGAAGGCGCGCAAGGCCACCGCCGACGCGATCACCGCGCTGGTGAAGCAACTCGCCGAGCAGGGCAAGGACGATGGCAGCAAGATCGCGAAGAGCGCCACCTGCCCGGACAAGAAAGAGAAGAAGGAGGGCTGGTGCGAGGCGACGCGCAGCGCCGCAGGCGACCCGACTCCGATCAAGGTCAAGTACTGGAACGAGGAGCCCAAGGCCTTCATCATCAGCACGAAGCCGCTCGGACCCGCCAGCTGTGACGCGCTCGGCCCGAACACCGTGGTCCGCACCTTCGGCAGCACCGTCGACGGCAAGGTGGCGGAGTTCAAGCACTGCAACCTCAGCGGTAGTCTCGGCGGTCTCCAGGCGCTGGTCGGCAGCAGCGAGGAGCTCAGCCTGGTTCAGGTCTTCACCAGCGAGTACCTCGCCAAGGATCCCAAGCTGGCCAAGCGGCTCAAGGGAAGCTGAGCGGCTCAAGGGAAGCTGAGCGGCTCGAGCGAAGCCGAGCTTCCCTACCCGAACAGCAGGAGCCCGCGGTTCACCCACTCGAGCAGCAGCTCGAGGTGCCGCGGGTTCTTGATTTCCGCACGCATACGCTCCATCGGCAGGGCGAGGCGATCGCAGACGACCTCGGCGAAACCGTCACCCTCGGGGCCTAGCTCGAACAGCTCCCCATCCACGGAGACGCGCGGCGACTCGTCTCTCCCCCCCCGCACGAACAGCCAGCGAGACGCAGGGTTTTGCCGGAGCATTGCGCCCGCGGCCAGGCGCTCGAGTAGCCGAGGAGCATCCAGCTCGTCCTCTGGAGCTTCCACGTACTGGCTCTCCTTCGGTTCCGTGAGAAAACGCGCAAGGGCGGCGTCGATCAGCGCGTCCAGCCGCTCGGGAGGCAACTCGAGCAGCGCCCTGACCTGCCCCCGATAGCGCCGCAACGTCTCCTCGCTCAGCTCGCCGGGGTTTGGGGGCGAGGACACGAGTCCGTCCACGTAGGCTCGATGGCCCAGCGGCGGCGCGCGCTCTAGCCAAGCCTGAGAGAGCTCCGCGACCAGCGAGCCCGCGCTGAGCAGCTCCGATGCCTCTACCGCACGGAAACCCACGGAGAAGGTCATGCATTCCTCCAGCGCGACCCCGTCGTGGCCAACGTTCGCGGGCAGGTAGAGGCAGTCCCCCGGCGCCAGGTCGAAGCGCTGCTCAGCGGCGAAGTGCTCGAGAACCTTCAGGTCGCACTGGGCGCACAGAGCCTGCACGTCGATCTGGTGACTGAGCTCCCAGCGCCGTCGACCGAGCGCCTGGCACAGGAACACATCGTAGGAGTCGACGTGAGGCCCCACGCCACCGCCCGGCGCTGCGTAGCTCACCATCAGGTCGTCCAGGCGCCAGCGCGGAACGAAGTCGAAGCCTTCCAGGAACTCACGACCCGCCGCCACGTGCTTGTCGACGTCTTGCACGAGCAACGTCCAGCCCTCCGGTGGCAACACGCTGAAATCCCGCGGGGAAAATGGCCCCTGACGCAAGCGAAGGTGCTCGCCTTCCTTCAGCACGATGCGGCTCTCGACGTGCGGCTCGCAAGCGAGCCCTGCCAGCTCGTCTGCGTCGACGATGCTGGTCAGGTCACCACACAGCCCGGCGAGCAGTCGCGCCTCTCGTTGCCAGACCTGGGAGAGGAACGCCTCGATGTCCGGCAGCCGAGCCGCGTCGAGCAGCCGTCGCTGGAGCGCTGAAGCGCTCACGCCGCGCCCTTCGCCGCCTGGCCAGGTCCCTTCGGTCGCACCACCCGCGTGGCGACGTATCCCGCGAAGAGGCCGACACCGCCGGCGATGAGCGCGGCGATCATCAGTCCGAAGACGCCGTCGTAGGGTCGCTCCGGATCGACCAACTCCGGTGCATAGGCGGCGAACGCCAGCGCGATCGCCACCCCGGTGGCGACGTGAGCCTTGAGTCCGCGTCGCGCGACCATGGCCTGGACCAGGACCGCCAGGGCGACCAAGCCGAACAGCGCCGCCTTGGGTAGCTTTGGATACACCGGAGGCGGCAGCACCTCGACGCCAATGGGCTGCTTGATGTCGGTGTCAGCGTGACTGACCGCAAGCTGCACTGGCCCCTCCCCCTCGAGGTTGAGCCGCGCTCGCCATGCGTGCTGTACCGAGTGCTGTCCCTTCTTGCCTACCAGGTGACGCTCGAAATAGTGCTCCACCGTCTGATCGTGCCCGGCACGACTCACCGTCAGCGCGAGCCTACCTTTTTCCGCACGGACCACCTTGCCGTGCACCACCAGCTCCACGTCGTGACGAGAGTCTGGGACGCTCAGGCTGCGAGGTCCCTGATCCGTCAGATCGGCGGTAGCCAGGGGTGCTCGCACCTGAAACAGCCCATAGCCCACCCAGAGCGCCGCGATCAGGCTGACTCCGCTGAGCGCCAGCCCGATGTTCTTGAGCGTGGGGTGAGTGTCGAGCAGACCAACCGAGGTATAGACGACGGCGATCAAGGGCACGCCGAAGACGATCGCGCGCGCGGTGAATGGCCTGATGTCTTCGAGCTTGCCTGCCGCGGTCATCAGGACGATCGCGACCAGCACCAAGGGGATCCTCAGCTTGTCGAGCAGATCTCGCGCGCTGTCGGCAGACGAATTCTGGGTCATGTGTGTGTCTGGCGGGACCATACGCCGCGCGAGGCAAAGTGCAATTGGTGGCGCTCGCGAAACGTGAGTGAGCGTCGTCAGCTACGGCGGTTGAAGAAGGCCATCGCCGCCTGAACGTTCTCTTCCGAGCCGTAGCAGCTCTGGAGTTCCGAGTTCTCCGCCTGCGCGCAGTCAGTCCACGCGGGCGTCTGCTCGCCACGGCGGATCAGCGCCTTGCTCTTCTGCACGCCACCGGGCGGAAGCCTGGCGATGTCCATCGCGATCTCCAGCGCGCGTTCGAACAGCGACTCGTGGGGAAACAGCCGCGTGACCAGCCCCCAGCGCTCGGCCGTCTCCGCGTCGATGGGCTTGGCCCGGAGCATCAACTCGTTGGTGCGCTGACGGCCGATCAGCCGTGGCAAGGAGAAGGAGCTGCCGAGCTCCAGCACCAAGCCGAGCTTCACGAACGGACAGCTGAAGCTCGCGCGCTCCGACGCATACACGAGATCGAAGTGGGGGAGCAGCGTGACGCCCATGCCCACGGCCTTGCCGCCGACGACGGCGATCAGCGGCGTGCGACAGGCGTGCAGGGCCTCATGAACGCGATCCGGAGACGTCACGGACTCAGGGGGACGCTGGCCCACGTCGGGCGGCTGCCCCAGGAAGAGCCCGAGGTCCGCACCTGCGCTGAACACGTCGCCCCGCGCCGTGACCAGGATCGCTCGCACAGCGGGGTCCGCATCGGCTTGCCGTACGGCAAGGGCAAGATCGCTCGCCAGCCCGACCGAGAAGGCATTCTTCTTGGCCGGACGCGCCAGCGTCAGCTGACGCACCAGCGGGCCGTCCTCGGGCAGCGCGTGGTCCACGACTTCGATGTCGGAGAGGTCCATTACCGGGATTCTAGCCGAAACCGCCGCGCGCGCGGCCTACTCGGGCTCCGAGGAGGGTGCGGGTGAAGGCGCGGGCGCTGGAACGCTGCTCGCGCTCGGCATCGGTTTGGACGTCGCGGTCGCGCTGCCGCTCGGCACGGCGCTCGCGGACGCAGCCGCGCTGCTGGCGGGCAGCTCCTGGAACTCCGGCTCGTCCAGCTCGACCCAATCGTCGGGTGGCCCCGCGTCGAGGGCGGCGGCTCCGCCGAGCGCTGCGTCCAGGTCGAGACCAGCGTCCGGGACGGGCACGGCAGGCTTCGCCCCGGGAATGGGCGTCAGCTCGACCACGACGCGACGCCGCTTGCCGCTCAGGGTCAGGTTCTTGGTGTGAAACCCATCGCGCTTCACTTCGACCTGAATCTTTTCCCCAGGGATCACATGAATCGTGACCGGCATGGCGCCGAGGTCGCGCCCGGCACGAAACACGTGGGCGTCGATGGGACTCACGACGATGGCCACGGCAACGGCGGCGGCGCGGCTGGTCGACTCGGGCTCTTCGCTGGAGGCTTCGGCGGCCGTCGAAGAAATCGAGGCTTCCGGAGCGTCTGGATCCGGACCCAGCGTGGGCCGCGTGAAGACCACCGCTCCGGCGCCGACGAGCAGGGCGATCAGCGCGACCAGGACGACTCGCCCGGCTCCCCCACGTCGGCCGAACCGCTGACGCGCCCAGGCTTCGTCCAGCTTGAAGCGCTCAGGGAAGCGCCGGAGTTCATCCAGGCACTGCGGGTCGACGCCCTTGGCCAGGAACTCGAGCTCGAGCGCGAGCGCGGCCATGTTCGAGAAGCGATGCTCCGACTCCTTCGCCAGGCACTTGAGGATGACGGCCTCGAGGCCTGGGGTGATCTCGGGGTTGAAGCGGCTCGGCGGCGGCGGGGGCGTGAACATGTGCTGCGTCAGCAGCCCCATCGGATTGTCCGAGTCGAACGGTACCTCTCCCGTGGCCATCTCATACAGCAAGATCCCCAGGGAATAGACGTCGCTCTGAGCGTCGACGTCCGATCCCGAAGCCTGCTCCGGAGACATGTAGTGCGGCGTACCGAAGATGGTCCCGGCGCGCGTGATCTTGTTCTGCCCCCTGGCGACCTTGGCGATGCCGAAATCCAGCACCTTGACGTAGTCTGGCCCGTTGTCCCCATCCAGCAGGAAGATGTTGTCCGGCTTCAAGTCACGGTGGACGATCTCGGCGGCGTGAGCCGCTCCGAGGGCGCGTGCGATCTGCTGGCCGATGTGCACTATGCGAGGTTGCGACAGCGGTGCCTGCTCGCGGATCACGCGGCCGAGGGGCTTGCCGTCGAGATACTCCATCACGAAGTAGGTCGAGCCGTCGGGCAGCTCCCCGAAGTCGTTGATATCGACGATGTGGCTGTTGCCGATCGCAGACGCCGAGCGCGCCTCCGTGACGAAGCGCTCGGTCACCTCGGGGTCCGTGGCGAAGTTCGGGAGCAGGATCTTGACCGCGATCAGCTTGTCGATCACCTGGTGTCGCGCGCGATACACCACGCCCATTCCGCCCTTGCCGAGCACGGATTCGATCGCGTAGCGATCGTCGATAACACAGCCGATATAGGCCTGCGCAGGATCGCTGGAGGGCGCCGAAGCGTCTCCGGGGCGCATCAGAGTGACCCGCTTGAGCGGTTGCCGCGCGGCACCGATGTCCTGCTCCGTCGGCCGCAGGCTCATCACCGCGGGGTCTTCCGCTTCGCGCGGCTTCGCCGGCGCGATGGCAACCAGCGTGTTCAACGCCTTGGGGTCGGGCTCCGTGTCTGGAGCGCCAGAGCGAGCGGTCGGTGGTGGCCCGTCCGGGGCGGTTGGTGCGACGCCGGACTCAGCCCCTCCACCGTCCTGCTCGCTGGCCGCTGGCAGGTTCTTCTGCTCCTCCTGACTCATGCTCTGACGGACCCTGAAGAGAGCGCACTGCTCACGCTCCTGGGCCGGGGTGTAGCATGCAAGCGGCTGGAGGCAGGCAACCGCCTGCACCCAACCGCTCGAGAAATGCCCCCCGGTGCCCGGCTGGTCGTCAGCCCTGGGCGGAGTGCGCCGGGTCGACGATGCCTCGCCCGAGCAGGTCGGTGAGCGTCGATGCGGTCTCCTCGGCGAGATCCGTCCCGATCCCCTCCGCCTGCATCTGCCCGTCCACGAACATGCGGGCGGCCCCGTAGATGATGGCATTGGCCGCGAGCATGATGCTCTCGGGGTCCCCCTGGATGATCGCGCCTCGCTTCTGAGCGGCCACGATCAGCGCCTTCAGCTGGTCGCGGCCCTTGCGCAAGCCGTCCCGCAAGGTCTGCGAGTAGGCCGCATACTCGGGCACGCAGATCACGCGAAAGTGCGCCGGGTGAGCGACAGCGAAGCGCACATAGGCGATACCAGCCAGCCGGAAGGCCTCGAGAGGATCCCGCTCGGCCAGATCGCCAATGGCCGCCTCGGTGACCTCGTTCAGGCGCTTCACCCCTTCTTCCGCAACCGCCGCCATGAGCGCGTACTTGTCAGGGAAGTGCCTGAACGGTGCGCCACTCGACACCCCTGCGCGCCGCGCGACCTCTCGCACGCTGACCGCCGCGGGCCCGACCTCTTCCACGAGTTCCAGGGTCGCCTGCACCAGGGCTTCTCGGAGCGGTGGCTTGGTCGCGGGTCGTGACACGGGAGTGCTCGAGACGCTGGGGGTGGAAACGGTCGGGTTCGCGATTTGTGGTTCTGGATTGGTCACGGGGGCGCTCCAAGCTCGCCACTGAAAGTGGCGTCACAGTCACAGCCTTCGAGGGCTGCCAACAAAGCAGTTCACACCAACACGGCGCGAACGCAGACTTTCGATTCTCGAGCCGAAGGACATCTTCCAGCAGTCGAGGGCCGCGAGAAGCACCGCTCACCTTCTGGAGCAGCGATTGACACGGACCCGGGACAGGCTATGTAAGCACCGTTAGCGTAAGCAGCGCTCACAGTCAGGAAGAATCGCCCCATGCAACCGACCACCCCCCCCGCCCATTCCCACAGCGCGCCGCGCGGTCGTGATTTCGATCCCTCGAATCTGCCGCAACGTCTTGAAATTCCACGGGCTCAGCGGCGCTCTCTGATTCGAGAGCACGGCTTCGAAAGGCTACGCACCGAGGGG
>JAGQIY010000944.1 GCA_020430865.1 Myxococcales bacterium | reverse complement strand
CTGGGAGCGGCGTAGAGGCTTGCCGCGCTTCGTCTTGGCCTTGGGAGTATCGATGCTGCTCTTCGGTTTTGGAGCGCGCAGCGTTTCCGCGCGGCTCGAACCACTGGCCGCCTTGGGCTTGGGCTTCGCTTCAGCGCTGCTCACCCCCAAACCCAGGAGGGAAAGGGTGAGGGCCAAGGTGGTCAGTTTGGTGAGTCGGTTCATCAATCCCCCGCATGCCGGCCGTCGCCGCACCGCTAAGCCTGACACGGGCGCGTGACGAGTGCTTGGGTCTCGGTGGTCGAATTTCCAGTGAGAATGAACCTGCTGGAGGTGTGGCGCTCCTGTGCTCCCCGGAAGAGGGGCGCGGAGCGATCAGCGAAAGTTCCGCGCGGTTTGTCCCCGTGCGAGACAGCGAACGCGGATTCGCAGCTGGACGATGGGGTGTTTCCGCCGCGGTCGGGTCGCCGTTTGGTGGACCAATTCGCCGAATCGCGGTACTTCGCTGCGCGACTGGCTGGGGTTTGGCGTTTGCGTGGCGGCTTTTTTGGAAGCGTCGCGCGGGGGGCGCGTCCAACGCCTCGACCTTGGTCCTGAAACAGCGCGGCCCGAAGACCGCGCCCCAAAGGAGTCCTCAAAATGCGGAAAGCCTTGTTCTTGAGTGTGTTCGCCCTCGCCGGGCTGGTTTCCTTCAACGCCTCGGCGGCGGATGAGCTGGGTGAGCCCGGACAGCTGGCGCTGGGTGCAGAGCGCGTGTTCGGAGTGAATCTGTGGTCGACGACCGTGACTCCAGATGGGGGCGACGACATAAACAGCAGTGGCACGTCGGTTGGGCTCGTTTGGAACGCCGACACCCCGACCGCGTTCGCGATTCCTCGCTTCGCGCTCGACTACATGGTGGCAGACGGCGTGTCCCTGGGCGGCTCGATTGGCTACTACTCCAAGAGCAGCAAGGCTGATCAGGCTACCGCGACGGGCGTCGAGAAGGACGTCGACCAGCCGGGTGAGCACGGCTTCGTTCTGGCGCCCCGCGTCGGCTACGTGATTCCAGTCACCGATGGTGTCGACTTCTGGGTACGAGGTGGCATCACCTATTTCTCCTCTACCATGGAGGGTGATCCAGACGACACCGAAGTCAGCGGGCTGGCCCTCGGCGCTGAGGGCGCTCTCGTCGTTTCACCCATCGCTGGATTCGGACTTCAAGTCGGGCCCACCATCGACTTCGGTCTGTCCGGTACGACGAAGCAAGGGGACGCCGAATCGGATGTCACAGCGCGCAACTTCGGTCTGAACGCCGGCCTCGTCGGCTGGTTCTGATCGGACACTCGGCTGCCTAGCAGCCAGGCGAAACAGGGATGGGCGACGCGCTGAGCTTCGAGCTCTGCGCGTCGTCGCTATTTGGGGGACCCGAGCGACTGGCAGCGCGTGGGCGTCGCTTGCTTTCGCGCGGAAATAACTGCTGCTCGAGCGGCTCCCGACGAACCCAGTCGTGGGCGTCCATGTAGGTCCAGGTGCCGCGACAGAAGCCGGCTCTCACGCGCGTCACTACAGGTTTCCCGGCAGCGCCCGTTTGCTAGCACATGGACGCAGTATCGAGTCAGTTGAGCGCCGCCATGGTGCCGGAACAGATGGCCGTCAAAGTGCTGGCGAAGGCCCAGGCGACGACCAAGGAAATGGGCCAGCAGGCCGTGGCATTGATCGACGCTTCGGCGCCTCGCGCGCCCCAGGGCAGCACCGGTCACAACCTGAACGTGGTGGCGTGATGAGCTGGCTGAAGCTGGGGATCTGACCGGTCGCCGGTGAGGCGGCTCGGAGCCTGAAGTCGCTGGTTGCGGCCGCGCGGCGCTCGCGTTAGCGAAGAGCGCATGTCGAGCGTCTACGATTTCAGCCTCAAGCGCATTACCGGAGAGAACCAGAGCCTTGGCGAGTACGACGGCAAGGTGCTGTTGATCGTCAACGTCGCTTCGAAGTGCGGACTCACGCCGCACTACAACGGGCTGCAGAAGCTCTACGAGCAGTACGCCGATCGAGGCCTCGAGGTGCTCGGCTTCCCCTGCAATCAGTTCGGCGCTCAGGAGCCGGGCAGCGAAGCGGACATCCAGGAGTTCTGCACCACGAACTTCTCGGTGAGCTTTCCCATGTTCTCCAAGGTCGAGGTCAACGGTCCTGGCCGTGACCCGCTCTACGGCTGGCTGACCTCGCAGTCGACCGAGCCCGACGGTCCTGGAGACATCAAGTGGAACTTCGCAAAGTTCCTGGTGGGCCGCGACGGTCAGGTGATCGCGCGCTTCGCTCCCACCGTGGAGCCCGAGGCTCCCGAGCTGAAGGCGGCCGTCGAGAAGGCGCTCGGCTGACCTCGTAGCTGCAGCGCGTTCCTCCTTTTCTCGGGGGTGAGACGCGCCGGGAAACGCCGCCAGAAACTAGGCCCGTCGCTCAGGCTTCTGATAGCCGCGAACGAACGATGGATCCCTTGGTACGCGGCGCTCTCGCAGTACAGCAAGCGATCGCGCGCTCCGCGGGCTTGGCGATCAGCTTGGCGCTCGGCGCGCTGCTCGTGTGGAGCCAGGTGCGGGTCACGGAGCACCACCCGCTCGGCTGGTGGTGGCTCGCCATCGCCGGCGTGGGCCTGGTGATCTCTCTGCTCGTGCGGCTCGTGCGCCGCCTCGAGCGGCTCACTCCCGAGGACGCGCTGCGCCTCGACATCGAGCTGTTCACGCACCTGGTGGTGCTCGCGTTCGGGATCGTGTTGCAGACCCAGGGCGGGCTGGACGGTCCGAGCTACCCAGCCGTCTACGTGCTGATGATGCTGGCGGCGGCCTTCGCGCGCCCTGGCGCGACGATCGTGATCGTCGTCTTCACCCTGGGACTCGAGGCGGCCATCGTCGGCTTCAGCAAGGGCACTGACGCGATCTGGAACCAGTGGGGTCACGCCGCGCTGGTGGTGGGGTTTGCGTCCGTGAACGCCTTCGTGTTCCGTGCGGAGATAACCCGCGTACGTCGGCTGTCTCGGGCGCACATCGACTCCGAGCTCGACAAGCTGCGTGAAGCCGCGCGCACCTATCGCCTGCTCGGACCGCCAAGCAGCAACGGCGCGCGCAGTGAGCGCACCTCCGTGCGTCCCGGCTCGCTGGAGACCGACGAAGAGCGCCTGGTGCGCTCCGGTGTGGAAGAGATCCACCAGGCGCTGAGCCTGGCGCTAGATCTGCTACGTGGTTCGCTCAGAGCGCGCACGGCGGTGCTGCTGTGGCTCGACGCGGCTGGAGAGAAGCTGCGCATCCACGAGATCTCGACCTCCGCGCAGAACATCGACCCCGGTCCCTTCTCGGCCAAGGAGGGCTTGTTCGCTGCGGCTTTCAGTCGCGGCGGTCCGGTGAGCCTGAACGGCAGCAAGGCAGGCAGACACCTGCCGTATTACGCGCTGGTTCCCAGCGTCGGCGCGGCGTGCGCGGTCCCGGTGCTCGAGCGTGGCCAGCCGCGAGGCATGCTGGTGGTGGACCGCCCGGAGAAGCAGCCGTTCACCCACGACGACGAGGCCCTGCTCCACGAGGCGACGCGCTTCTTCAGTCGTTCGATCCAGAACGAGCGCGTGTTCATCCAGCTCGAGCGGGCCAAGGTGCAGCAGGGCAAGCTTTACCGCGCGGCAGAGCTGCTGGCCGGCGCGACGACTGAAGCGCAGGTCATCGAGCACGGGGTCTCCAGCGCACGAGAGTTCGCGAGCTTCGACTTCGCCGCCGTGACGCTCTTCGACAAGAGCACCGCCGAGCACGAGATCTGCGCGGTGAGCGGCGCCGGAGCCGACGAGCTGGTCGGCCGGCGCTTCCGACACAACGCGGGGCTGGTCGGCATGGTGGTGGAGAATCACCACCCGCTGCCCTACCGCGGTCAGTACGACGCCAAGCGCCAGGTGGTGTTCAGCAAGCGCCTGAATCCGCCGGCCATGCCTTCGCTGCTGGTGCTGCCGCTCCTGGTGCACGAGAAGGCGCTCGGCACGTTGGTGCTCGGTTCGAGTCAGCGGGGAGCGTTCGGGGACGACGCACGCACGACCCTCGAGGTGCTGGCGAGCCACGTCGCGGTCAGCCTCGCGAACGCCCGCATGGTCAAGCGCCTGGAAGAGCTGGCGACCACCGATGGGCTCACCGGGTTGCTCAACAAGCGAGCCCTGATCGAGACGGCGGGTCACATGATCCGCTCGGCTGAGCGCTTCGAGAAGCCCGTGAGCGTCCTCGTCTGCGACATCGATCATTTCAAGAAGGTCAACGACACCTATGGTCACGACGTCGGCGACATCGTGATCAAGGGGCTCGGCACCATCCTCAAGCGCCAGAAGCGCGACACCGACGCTGTTGGTCGCTTCGGCGGCGAGGAGTTCGTCGTCGTCTGCGAGGAGACGGACTCCGCCGGCGCGATGTTGCTCGCCGAGCGCGTGCGCACCGAGCTCGAGGGCACCACGTTCCACGCCAACGGCCAGACCGTGCGCTGCACCTGCTCCGTCGGCGTCGCCACCTTCCCCGTCGCAGGCCGCGACTGGGAGGCGCTCTTCAAGGCCACCGACGAGGCGCTCTACGCCTCCAAGCGCGGCGGCCGCAATCGCTCCACCGCCTGGAGCCCGCGCCTGGGCGGCGCGAGCGCCGCGTAGATCCGTGGGGATGTCCAGTCGGCGCCGTGCTTTGCAGTGGCTCGCGCTCTACGACTGAGCCCGAACCGGCAAGGACCCCGCAGCCCGCCAGCCTCGAGAGCGCCATGAGTTTTTCCCTGAGGCAATGGGCGAAGCCCGAGCCGAGCCGTAAAGCAACTCAAGCCATCGGACGGCGCTGTCCTTGAAGAGCCTCTCGTCACCTTACTCCAGGAAAAGCGAGGGAGTTGTGGAGGCGGCGTAACGGCCCGCAGGGTTCGGGCGCCGAGGCGGGTGAGCGTAGCCTGCGTGAGGCCGGTCCTCGCGCTGGACGCTCGCGGCTGGTTTCAGCTCAGAGCTGGAAGCGTAGATTCTCTGGTCGCTGTGCGCAGGCCGAGACTCGCACGAAGCCGCCACGCTGGCTTTGCCTAGCGACCCCCATTCAAGCCCGAACCAGGAGGGCCGTGGGAGCCGCCGCGCTCAACGACTGAGCCCGGCTTGGCGACCGAGCCCCGATGGGCTAGAGCAGCCTCCTGATGGCCTTCAAGCTTTACGATACGCGTCAGAAGCAGCAAGTGGAGTTCCGGCCCATCGAGCCGGGCAAGGTGAAGATCTACAACTGCGGTCCGACGGTCTACTCGACGGCGCACATCGGAAATTTCCGTTCTTTCGTGTTTGCCGACCTGCTTCGCCGCTACTTCGAGTATCGGGGCTTCGAGGTGACCCAGGTGATGAACATCACCGATGTGGGGCACCTGACGGAGGACGATCGCGCGGACGCGGGTGGGGAGGACAAGCTGCAGAAGACGGCTCGTGAGCTTGGCTGGGACCCCTTCAAGGTGGCGCGACACTTCGAGGATGGCTTTCACTCCGACCGTGTTGCCCTGGGGATTCAGAACGCGCACCAGTATCCGCGTGCCACCGACCACATCCCGGACATGCTGGTTCAGGTTCAGCAGCTTCTGGACCGTGGGCACGCGTACATCCCGGAAGGCACCGGGGAGGTCTACTACGACATCTCGAGCTTCCCTG
>JAGQIY010000943.1 GCA_020430865.1 Myxococcales bacterium | reverse complement strand
GGCGCAGCGCGGGCACACGGCCATCACGTGGCCGCGCACGACCAGCTGGGCGCGCTTGTGCTTCACGTGGACGGACTCGCCGCGGTGGATGCCGAGCAGCGTGCCGCACTTGCGGCAGCGCCAGTCGAGCGCGGTGTGGACTTCGGGCTTCATGTGAACCTCCGGGTCAGGTGTTCGCGAGCCGCATGGCTCAACCCGGAGGCGCTACACGCCGCGTGGCAGGTGCTACATCTGGCGTAGCGGCAGATCTTTTTTCCGATCCGCCGTGATTTCAGGGGTTTGGCGCGCGCTCTCGCGCATCACGCCCGCCCATCCGCGGGTCGGGTGCCGTGGGTCATCGGTGCGTCGCGGCGGGGGAACGCTGGGCCGAACTGCGCGCGGCGCGATCGGGCCCAACCGGCTCGATGCGGTCGGATGCCACGCGGGCCGCTACGTCACCCAGGGGGTGTCGGTGTCGCGGTACTCGAGGAAGAACCCGGTCTGGACCTGGCGCTTCAGGTACTTCGCGAAGGCGTCGTGCTCCTTGCCGATCGCCGTGATGGCACGCTTGATCGCGTTCGACACCGCGGTGCGCGCCCGCTTCTGATCGGGGGACTCGCGTCGCGACTTGCCGCCGAGCCCCGCCTCCTGCTTCACGTAGTCCTCGAGCTTCTCGATCTCACCGCGCAGGCGCTCAGCTTCATCGGTGTCGCAGAACTCTTCGGCGTCTGCGAGGTCTCGCTTCAGCTCACGCATGGTGGCGCGCACCGAGTCGATAGCCTCCTGATCGGCCGCGAGCGAGGTCGACAAGGGATGGCTTCCGACCTCGCGACCTTCATCGAGATCGACGAGGGCCTTCGCGGTAAGGCGTTCGCCGGGCTGCATCAGCAGGAACCGGATGTATCGCAGCCCCTTGCTGTCACTCATGAGCAGGGGCTCGCTGCCGCGGAAACGAAGCGTCCACGTCTGGCCTTGGCGGCGGAAGAGGTACTCCGCGTCCGGTACCACCTCGAGCGTAGGCTCGTCGCTCCGGCAGTTCGGTGCACCGCCAACGCCGCCCCGAGCACCCAGCATCGCGATCATGCTGTCGGGGGACAGGCCGTTCGGTGTGCGCTGAGCTCGGATGTTCTCCGGAGTGTAGAGGCTCTGAATCGCAGCATCGACGCCCGCACCGTGCCGACGGTGAAGGTCATGAACGCGGCGCAGCGCCTCGTCGGCATCGCAGCCGTAGCGCTCGGTGATCCCGAGCAGCGCTCGGGTGACCTCCGGCACACGCCGCTGCATCTCGATGGGCGTGGCGATGTCGCGGTATCGATCAGCGGCCTCGACGTAGCCGACCACCATCGTGCGTTCGATGTCGACCAGGCGGCGGGTGGGGTCTGACGGATGCTTGCCCAGGAGGATGTCGACCGCGTATCCCTCGGCCGGATCGTGATCCGCATGGCCTGCTGCGAGGGCGGAGACCCGTCGATCGACGCACTGAGAGCAAACACCGCAGTGCGGGTGCATGGTGCTGCTCTTGTGCACGTGCGCGCAGCTGACGGTGTGGCTCAGCAGGTCGACGGCGCCAGCCGCGTGCAGTCGCTGGATCACCTCGGCGCGCGTGAGGAACTCGAACGGGTTCTCCACCTTGAGCGGCGCTTCGTTGAGCAGCGACAGGATCTTCTGGAAGCCACGCAGGACCTCGGGGTGCGTCGTGCGGGTGGCTCGACCGCCGACCACCTGGGGCAAGATCGGCAGGTTCATCCCGATGATGCCGTTCTCGTAGAAGCGGATGGCGTCGATGCCAACGAGCTTGGCCACCGTGCCCGCGAGCGCGGCGTAGAGGAACGATCGAGAACGCTGGGTTCGCTCGCGGCGTAGGCGGTCGTCCTGCTTGGTCATCTCGACGGCGACGTGCATGAGACGTCGTCCGGGCGCGCGAGCACGGAGGTCGCCGATCAGGTCGCGCTGAAGCTTCCAGGTCTTCGATGCAGACCGATGGCTCACGAGGATGATGTCGCGACCGTGCCGGAGGAGCTCCTCAGCCGCACCGGTGAACGAGTCCATGCCGCCGGAGAACAGCTGGACCGATGAGAAGCCTTCGACGGGCAGGAACGGCTCATCTTGAATCGCGCCGAAGTTGAGCTGCTCCGGCTCGGATTCGCGCTGGGGCACGAACTCGAAGGTGTAGAAGTCGTCCGAGAGGAAGCTGAGCGTCGACTCCAGCGTCTGGCGAAGATCGTCATTGTTCCATGTTGCGGTGTCCTCGACACCGACGACGAACTTGAAGTCGCGTCGCCACCGGTCACCGAGGTCGACGGTGTCCTCCTCGCCTCGCTTGACGGCCTGGTCCGCGGCCAACACGTACGACGCGATGCGGATCAGGTCTCGGAACCGCGACGGCACGCGCGTCATGAGCTGACGGTCGAGG
>JAGQIY010000942.1 GCA_020430865.1 Myxococcales bacterium | reverse complement strand
GCGGGACCGACCAAGGCGGTTCCGCGGGGAACGGTGGCAGCGCGGCCGGCGGCTCTGGTGGCAGCGCTGGTTCCGCGGGGAACGCAGGCTCGAGTGGCAGCGCCGGTTCGTCGGGGTCCGGCGGCAGCGCTGGCTCGGGCGCCTGTACGTCGCCCTCTGGGCTCGGCCCGTGTGACACCTGGACGCAGTCTGGCTCCCAGTGCGGGTGCGCGGCGGGACAGATGTGCCAGGTGCAGGGCAACGACGGCACGACCGCCTGCTTCACCGCCGGCTCGGTGCCTGGCTACAGCGCGTGCGCGGCGTCATCGGACTGCCAGGCGGGCTACGACTGCATCAGCGGGTCTTGTCAGCAGTACTGTGACAGCGACTCGGACTGCCCGGGCGCGTTCGACGCTTGCGGTGGCATTGGGTATGACAACTCGGGGACGTTCACCCTCATCCCAGGCTTCAAGACCTGCACCCGCACCTGCAACCCGGCCTCACCGCAGTCCTCCGCGGCTCCGTATCAAGCGTGCGGCGCGGGTCTGAACTGTGTCCCCTCGCTCGACGACACGAGCATCTGCATCGGCGCTGGGTCGGGCCAGGCGCATGGCTCGTGCACCGAGGACGGCGACTGCGGCGTCGGCTTGAACTGCGTGAACAGCGAGTGCCTGAAGGGGTGCAACAACATCAACGGCTCCTGTGGAGGTGGTGAGACCTGCTACGGGCTGATTGACCAGTCCAACGGGGACGCTCCCATCACGGTCGCGGGCGCGCAGATTGGCGTGTGCGCGCCCTGAGCAACGGCCAGCCACGCAACGACCAAACGTCCGTCTGGTAGTTGACAGCGCGGGTCGCGACAGCAACGCTATCCGCGCATGAAGAAGCTGTCGCGTCGGTATTTCGTGGCTCAGGGGCTCGCGAGCTTCGCAGGTCTCATCGCCTGCAGCGAGTCTGACGGGACCAGCTCGGGCAGCGGCGCTGGGGGCAACGCCGGGAACGGTGGTGCAGGCGGCAGCGCCGGCGTGGGTGGCGCTGGCGGAGCGGGCGGAACGGCGGGCAGCGACCAGGGCGGGACGGGCGGCTTCCCGCAGGGGCCAGAGCTCGAGTCCCTGATCAAGGACATCGGGCCGCTGGGGGACGCTGACGCGAACGGCGTGCGGTTGCCGGCCGGCTTTTCCTCGCGGATCGTGGCTCGAAGCCAGCAAGCTCCCGCCTCGGGCTCGAGCACGAAGTGGCACTCGGCGCCTGATGGCGGCGCGACCTATCTCCTGCCAGACGGGGGATGGATCTACGTGTCCAACTCAGAGATGCCGTTCGGCGCGGGGGTGACGGCGCTCCATTTCGACTCTGGCGGGATGGTGATCGACTGCTATCGAATCCTCGATGGCTCGATGGGCAACTGCGCCGGGGGCAAGACTCCCTGGGGCACCTGGCTGTCCTGTGAAGAGTTCGCCAAGGGGCACGTCTGGGAATGCTATCCGCGCGGAGACAAACCGGCCGAGAAGCGACCTGCGCTGGGTGTCTTCAAGCACGAGGCGGTGGCTGTCGAGCCGGTGAATCAGCACCTCTACCTCACCGAGGACGAACCCGACGGTCGCCTCTACCGCTACGTCCCCGACAGCTTGACCTCCAGTGGCCGCGCCGACCTCAGCGCCGGGAAGCTCCAGGTGGCGAAGGTGGACGCCCAGAACCAGGTAGCGTGGATCGACCTCCCGGACCCGACCTTCAGCGGCGCCACCCCAACGCGATCACAGATCGCCGACAGCACCGAGTTCAGGGGGGGAGAGGGGATCTGGCACCACAACGGCGTGATCTACTTCTCCACCAAGGGAGACGACCGGATCTGGGCCTACGACGTGAGTAGCGAGAGCATCAAGGTGCTCTACGACGCAGCCACTCATCAGACTCCGATCCTCACGGGTGTCGACAACGTCATCGTGTCGGCCTCGGGAGACGTGCTGGTGGCCGAAGACGGCGGCGACATGGAGGTCTGCGCCATTCTTCCCGACGGAAGCGTCAAGGCCTTGCTTCAGGTCGTGGGTCACCCGGAGTCGGAGATCACGGGTCTCGCCTTCGATCCCAGCGGCACGCGCCTCTACTTCAGCTCCCAGCGCGGCGCCCTCGACAACAACGACGATGGCTACACCTTCGAGGTGAGCGGCCCGTTCCACCGCGCGAAGGCATGAGCGGCGGCGTCCTCGACGCTCGCCCGATCTCCGTGCCATCCGTGGTGGTTCCCCACCCTCGACGCGAGCCCTTCGCCGATTCCGCAAGGTAATAGAACTACGAGTCGTCCAGTATCGCAGCCAGCAGCTGACGGACGAAGTCATCGCTCTCCGTCTCGCTCAGACGCCGGGCGGCGACCCTGAGCGGTTCAGCACCGGAATACAGGGCGCGCTGCGCCGCCCGCAGCGCTCGAATGCTGGCCTCCGGGACCTGATTGCGCTCGAGCCCCACGCTGTTCACTCCCCTCACCCGCGCTCGATCCCCGGCGACGGTCAGGAATGGCGGAACGCTGCGCTCGATCATGGCTCCGCCGGCAGCGAAGACCATGCGCCCGATGCGGCAAAACGGCGCCACCGCAACGTGCCCCCCGAGCACTACCGCCTGCTCGAGCACCACGTGCCCGCCCAGAGAGACGTAGTTGGTGAGGATCACCCGATCGCCCACCTCGCAGTCGTGAGCGACGTGGGCGCCCACCATGAACAAGCCAGAGTCACCGATTCGAGTCGTCCCGTCCCCCTTCTGGGTTCCACCGTTCACCGTGCACGACTCGCGAAACACGTTGTCATCACCTACCGTCACCCAGCTCGCACGACCGTCGTGAGACTTGTCCTGGGGCGGGCCTCCCAGCACACAAAACGGATGCACCCGGTTCCTTGCGCCAAGCCGCGCGCCCCGGCGGATCACCACATGGCTCGCCAGCTCGGTGCCCGCTCCGAGCTCGGTGTCCGGCTCGACGACACAGAACGGGCCGATCCGCACGCCTTCGGCCAGCCTCGCGGAGCTATCGACCACGGCAGTCGGATGAATCTCGGCCACTACGTTGCCCTACGGATACTACTCGCCGCGATCGATGATCGACGCCAAGAGCTCGCCCTGAGCACACAGGGTGCCATCCACGGTCGCCTCGCCCTTCAGCTTCCAGACGTTGGAACGGTGGTGCTTCACCTCGACGTACAGGTCCAGCCGGTCTCCAGGCGTCACCGTCTGCCGAAACTTCGCGTTGTCGATGCCGAGGAAGTACATCAGGCTGTTCGTCGGATCGAACGGATCCGACGCGTAGGCCAAGATGCCGCCGATCTGCGCCAGCGCCTCGATGATCAGCACGCCGGGCATGATGGGGCGGCCCGGGAAGTGGCCCTGCACCCAGGGCTCGTTGTGGCTCACCATCTTGTGCCCGCGGATGCTCTCGTTGACCTTGATCTCGGTGACGCGATCCACCAGCACGAATGGATAGCGGTGGGGCAAGATCTCCAGGATCTTCTGGATGTCGACTTTGATCGGCCTGCCACGTTCGTTCATGCTCACCGTCCCGAGAACAGCTTCGCCATGCTGCGCAGCCAACGGCTCCGGGAAACCGCTGGGAAGCCTGCCACGACCTCACCCGCTGGTACATCCCGGATCACGCCGGTCTTCGCAGCGATCTGCGCGCCGTCGCCGACTCGGACGTGATCCGCGACTCCAGACTGACCCCCGACGCGCACACCGTCGCCAACCTCACAGGAGCCAGCGAAGCCACACTGCGCCGCCACCAGGCAACCAGCTCCGAGCTGCGCGTTGTGTCCGACGTGGACCTGTGCGTCCAGCTTGGTTCCAGCGCCGATCCGCGTGGCCCTGAGACAGCCGGCGTCGACCGTGCAGTTCGCTCCCAGCTCCACGCCCGCCTCGAGCACGACGCCCGCGAGCTGGGGAATGCGCTGCGCCCCGTTCGGCCCCAGCGCCCAGCCGAACCCCGGTCGCCCCACGACGCTCCCGGCGCCGATCACGACTCCCTCCGCGACGAACACGCGAGGGAACACCACCGCGCCTGGCTCCACCACCACGGAAGCATGCAGGTTGGCGGTCGGGTGAACCACCGCTGTACGCGCAACGCGAGCTTCCGTCGCTGCGCTGGCCGTCGATCCCCAGTCGCCATCGGGATCTGCTTCGACCACTCGCAGGAGCAGTTGAGTCAGCACCCACGTCGGGTTCTCATGCTCCCAGGCGCGGGACAGGCGCGGACCGAGGTGCGGTGGCGCGAGCACGACGCCCGGGGCTTCCCTCGCCAGCGCGACGTAGCGCGCGTGGTTCAGCAGCAGCAGGTCATCGCTCCCCTGCGCGTCTTGTGGGGAAACCAGCCGCCGTATGGAGCGCTCGGGTTCCAGACCGCGCACCTCTCCCCCAAAAACACGAACGAGCTGCGCCAGTGTCTCCGACTGGGGCAGCTCGATTCCCGCACGCTGGGAGGCGGTCGCCTCCCCCCAGCCAGTGCGCATGCTCACTTCTTGGGCGCCGCGGGAGCCTTGGCTGGCGCCTTCGCGGCGGGCTTCTTGTCGTCGTCGTCCGAGGCGCCTCCCTCGTTGTACATCTGGATCAGTCGGTCGGTGAGATCGAGATCCGCACGGAAGTAGGGAACCGCCTGCTTGTCGAGCACCATGTCAAAGCCACTGGCGGCGGCCAAGCGACGAATCAGGCCCATCGCCTTGCGGTAGATCGGGCGAGTCAGCTGACTCTCCTTCTTCTGCAGCTCCTTGTTGTACTCGACGAAGACCTGCTGCAGCTTCATCATATCGTTCTGCCACTTCTCGGCCCGCTTCTGGTAGGCGGCCTTGCTCAGCACCGACCGCTGCTTCTCGATCTGCTCCTTCTCCGCCTGCAGATCGCGCTGCTTCTTGTCCAGCTCCCGTTGGCGCTTGTCGAAGAGCTTCTTGAGCGTGGCCTGAGCGCGAAGACCGTCCTCGGTCTCCATGATCGCGCGCTGAGTGTCGATGACGGCGATCTTCATCGCGAACGCGGAGCCCGAGAAGGCGAGCAGCGCGAACGCGACCAACAAGGCGAACAGCCCTCGGCGGGCACGGCGTTGAACGAGCATGCGCGGGACTTAGCGGGCGGTTGGAGGTGGGTCAAGCCTCCGCCAGCGGCGCGTCGAACCAGCTCCACGACGCCGGAAAGGCGACCCCGAGCAGCCGCCATCATGCTGGACTTTCCGCAGGTCTTTTACGGGCTTTGGCGCGACACTCGAGGGGTTCGGGGGGTGAGGCGCGCCGCTCGGTCAGCGAGCCCGACGCGGGGCATCGCAAGGTCCGACCCTGGCGCGCAGCCCAGCCGGCGAGGCTAGATCAGCACGAAGTCGTCCACCTCCGTCGCCTCCTGAGCCACGATGGAGGACGTTTGCTCGTCGCGCTGCACCGCCAGGTCGTAGAGCTCTGCCAACAGGGTCGGGTGCTGCTTGATCAAGGCGTGGAAGCCGTCGTGAGGCAGGTGAAGGGTGACGGTCGGGATACGCGCGACCACGTCCGCGTTGGAGGGGCGGCGTAGCACCAGCGCAACCTCACCCACGACCTCGCCCACCCCGAGCTCCGCGATGGGGAGCTCCTCGCCGTCCGCCTCACGATGGGTTACCTGGACGGCCCCGGAGGCGATCAGATGCAGCCCATCGCTCGACTGGCCCTGCTCGATGATGCGCTCTCCCGCTTCGAAGGCTCGAGTGACGAAGCGCTCGACGAGGCTGTGTCGCTCCTTGGCCCGGACCGCACGCAGGATCGCGCTGGTTCGCACCAGGTTCTCCACCATTCGTCGCCGGAAGCGCGACGCGAACTCATCGCCGATCGCTGGCTCGCGCTCCGCGAGCGCGTCCAGGCTCTCCTTGGTCGCGGTGAGCAGCAAGCTGGGACGCAACGCGGTCACGCTGGCAGCGCGTGGAGCCCGGGAGATGAGCGCCATCTCACCGACCAGCGCACCACCTCCGAGCCGAGCCAGACGCACGGGTTCGGCGTCGTTCTCGGACTGCTTGCTGACCTCCAGCTCGCCTCGCACGACGACATACGCCGACGTGCCCAGCTCGCCCTCGGCGATCACGCGCTGGTCCGCGCTCACCAGGCTCAGCTCGAAGATCTCCACGAAGGCGGCGAGCGCGCCTTCACCCAGCGACGAGAACAGCGGCTGCTGAGGCAGGTCGCTGGGCGCATCCCCGGGGAGCGCTTGCCGAGCTGCTCGGAGCGCATCCGCGGCCTCGTCCAGGAGAGAATCCCCGCGGAAAGAATCGGGCAGCGGCTGCTCCACCTCCTGCGCGCCGCCCAGCGCAGGCGGCTCCATGCTTCGCTCACCCAGGCTTCGGGAGCCCTCGGCGTAGGCCGTCGCGATCTGCTGGTAGCAGGCGCCCGCGTCCCCGCCAAAGCGCCGCAGCTCGGCGCACGCCGCGACGGCGACTGGCAACTGTCCCGCGGCGATCGCGCGAGTGACGCATGTCTCGAACCCGAGGCGGGCGACCTCTTCCCGCCCCAGCTCGGCCAGGAAGCGAGCAGTGAGCAGCGTCGCGACCCCTCCGCTCGGGTCGCGATTCAGCTCCGCGACCACCCAGCGCAGCGCTTCTTCCAGCTTCCCGGCGCACGCCAAGGCGATGGCCCGATCGATGACGTTGGGCTGGTTGGTCGTCGGTAGTGGAGGTGGGCCTGCCATGGTTCTCCCTCGGTTTGCCACGCCGCAAGACACCGACGTCGGCGACGCAGAGCCTAACCGATTCGGTCCCCAGCGGACACGAAACTGCGGGCGTCAACCAGCGTCCGGGTCGAGCGCGCTGGCTTCACGGCTCGAGGGCAGCTCCTCTTCGTCTTCCGTCGTCGTCTCGTCGCTGGCCGCTCCGCGGCCGCGCAGCATCGCGTCGCCCATGGCCTCGGCGGTGGCCCCCACCAGCGGCACCACGAAGGGATAGTCCATACGCGTGGGCCCGATTACGCCGATGGCTCCGCCAGGGTTGTCGCCTGGGCCCCACGGAGCTGCGACGATGCTGAGCGGGTAGCCCACCGTATCGCGGGTATCCTCCCCCAGGAAGACCTGGACCCGCTGGCTGTGCATGATGCGGTCGAGCAGCTCGATCAAGTGTTCGCGCGACTCCAGCG
>JAGQIY010000941.1 GCA_020430865.1 Myxococcales bacterium | reverse complement strand
CCTTGAGCCCCTCGTAAGAACCCGCTACTTGGCCGCAGGAGCGAGCCCCGTTCGTCGCCGGCGCCCGGTATCAGCCGCGAGGAAGTCCATTGCGCCGCCGACGGCGGCGGAGAGTTGCGAGGGTCGGAGTCGCGCGTCGGGGCGCTGTGGGCGCTCTGGGCGGGGCAGGCTGAGGCTCGATCGACCTCCTCGCCTGCGTCAGCTCGGCACTGCGATGGGCTCCGGGTGATCGGCGAGGAGCTGCGCGTGGTACTTGACCGCTCGCTTCACGTTGAGTGCCAGCGACTTCAGCTTCACGGCGAGGTCGACGCGGGAGCGGCCTCTCACGCGCAGGTCTCGAAGGCCGTGGAGTCCCTTCAACTCGGCGTTGGTTGACTCGACGCCACTTCTCCTTCGGTAGCGGTCTTTGAACGGCGGCTGACGCTGCTCGACCTGCCGAATTGCAGTTGCGATGGTCGCCGGGGCACGCCGCAGTTGGCGGTCGCCGTTCACGAGACGCCGAGTGGCGCACTGTTCCGCAAAGGGGCAGTCGGCGCACGCGTCCGCACCGAATGTGGCGATGACCTGGCCGCCCGCCACGTGCTGCCCGGTTGGTGGGTGTCCAGCCGGGCAGTACAGAACCTCGTGACAGGTCGTGTCGAAGACGAATCCATCGAGGCCGCAGCCGTTGTCGTCGTCGTCGGGGTGCAGAGCGCTCGAAATCGGGCCGCCATCGTCCTGCAACTCGGCGATCGACGTGGTGAAGTGATCCGACTTCGCAGGCGCGTTCGGGTCCTGGACCGGCGCGACGAGTTCCACGTCACGCTCGGCCGCGCCGACGATGTTGGCGCCACTTCCATAGCCCGTATCCGCCAGCATCTCGGTCGGCTTCATTCCGCTCGCCTCGAGTTGGTCGAGCATCGGCAGGGTCGCGCGCTGGTCCGACTCGTGCGCGCCGTTGACCGAGGTTCCTGTGACGAGTTGATAGGCGTTCTCGTCGTCACAGGTCTCCGCGACCTGCACCTCGTAGCCCTTCCCCTTGTGTCCATAGGTCGCATCCGGATCGTACGGGCTCTGGAGCGTGTTGGCCTTGATGTCGCGGGGATCCCGAAGTGCGACGCGCGCCAGATCGTTGCCGTCGTCCGCTCCGTCCGGGCCACCGGGTCTGTCGTCCGCGGATTCGTCGTTGTCGGTCGAACCGTCGTCGTGATCGTCGTCCTCGCGCAGCACGCACTGCTCGTCGAAGAGGCGTTGCAGCAGCCCGAACGACCCAAGTGCCCGAACCGACTCGTCACCCTCAAACTCACGCAAGAGCGCGTACACGTCCCGCGCCACGACTGGCAGCCGCCGCTTCGCCTGCTCCCGCTTCGCGTCGCTGAAGTACCCCTCCCGATCCAGGTAGCGCTGGCCATACTCGGACCGCAACCGGCCGAACGCCTCCGGCAGCTCCCGCCGGAGCTCCCTCAGGAAGCTCGTCACCGTCTCGACGAAGAGCCCCAGCCGCGTGAGCACCGCGATGTTCGACAACACGTGGGTCGAGTCCAGCCGTTGCTGCCCCACCTTGATGCCGTCGCCCTCCGCCAGCGCTCGGGTTACGTCCTCGAAGACCGCCTGAGCCCGCTCGTTCTCCACCAGCAGCACGCGGAAGTTGTGCATCGTCTTCTGGCAGATGTGCGCTTCTTCCGGCGCGACGTCCAACGCGTAGTGCCACAACAGGTTGAACTCGAACTGCTCGATGACCTGCTCGTCGGTCAGGTCGTTCCATTCCTTCAGGATGTGCAGCCCCACCTGCACTCGGATCGACTTGTTCGGGCGCCCCGTCGACTCCGAGAACGCGTCGCGGAAGCGCTCCTCGTCGACCGCCGGCATGACCCGGCTCCTGAACGCCTCGGCCCACGACTTCTTCAGCCGCGCCGCCTTCGCAGCCGGCATCAAGAACTCGCTCTCGAACATCGAACGCTGGGGATCGGTAGGTCGGAACATGCCTGAGGATCTCACACCGGCTGCGCGGCGTCGATCCCCGGCCCGCCCGGGCTTCGAGTTTTTACGAGGGGCTCAACCTTGGTCGCCTCGGGATGGCGCTCGCGAACTCGCTCGACGAGGTCGCGCACGTCGCTCAACGACGGCCCGGCCCCCGCGATCCCCTTCGGCTTGTCCGAACCAGTGGCCGTTGCGCACACCACCTTGGTGGCGCTCCAGTCGACCCCCATGTACGCTTCCATCCGCTCCTCCTCTCCAGGTGGAGCACGCCGCTGCGGACTGGGGCGAGCCTATGAAATTCCTCATGCGACTGACGGAACAAGGCGTCACTAAAGCCCTCTGTCCGCAGCGGCACCCATTCCGAAGTCCATCAGTGGCCCTCGCGGGGCAGG
>JAGQIY010000940.1 GCA_020430865.1 Myxococcales bacterium | reverse complement strand
GACCTGGGCGCGCAGGCGGCGGTTCTCGGTGATCAGGGCGTTCTTTTCGAGGGCCTTCGCGACCAGCGCCGCGAGCTCCTTCGGCTCGAAGGGCTTCGTGATGAAGTCGTAGGCCCCGCCCCGCATCGCCTCGATGGCGTTCTCGAGCGTGGAATGAGCAGTGATCAGCACGACTTCCGTGGCCTCGCTGCGCTGCTTGGCGGCCGCTAGCACCTCGAGTCCCGAGCCGTCGGGCATGGCGAGATCGGTGAGCACCACAGGAAACGGGCGCGGACTCTGGGAGATGGCCTCCCTGGCACCCTGCACTCCGGGTGCGGTCACGACCTCGTAGCCCTCCCGCCGAAACAGGATCGACAGCATCTGACGCAGCCCCGGTTCGTCGTCGACCACCAGGATGCGCGTGGGAGGCGGCGGAAGGGAATCCATCAGGCTCAGACATATCACGTTGTGCCTGTGTCTGAGATCCGCGCTAAGCTGCCCTCCACTTACCTTAGTCTGAACGATGAAATATCCGAACCAGCATGCCTCAGTCCCGGCTGCCGCTCGGCTTCTCGACCCAGGGCGTCCGCTGCGACCGATCAGGAACGGAGCCCGCGCGCTCGGTGTGTTTGCCGTGGTGGTCGCGGGCTTCGCCAGCGCGTGTACCGCGAGTGACGGCGAAGGCGGTGTCCTTCCCGGGTCGGGCGGGACCGGGGGGAGCGCGGGCCAGACCAGCGCCGCCAGCATCGAGTTCGCCAGCGACGGCACGCTCCTGGTGGAGCCGCTCGTCGCCACGGAGCTCGTGGTCCAGGTGCGCCCGGTCGGCAGGCACACCGTGCGCTTCAGCCTGACCGGCGACTCCCTCGACGCGTCTCTCGCCGCGACCGAGGTCTCCACCGACAGCGCCGGCGTCGCCACCACGACGCTGTTTGCGCCGAGCCACGTCACCAGCTTCAACGTGCGCGCCGCCGTGGGCACCGAGGTCAGCGCTTCCAAGACCGTCTCGGTATCCGAACAAGGCTTCGGCACCTTGCGGGTCACGCCGGAGTACTCCGGCGGCCGCGATGTCACCAGCTGGACCGCCAGCGTGCATCCTGGGCGTCGCTGCAGCGATCTATCGGGGAACCCGCCTCCCGACGGCGCGCTGTGGACCACCGTTTCCCCGGGGCAAACCATCGAGATCGAGTCGGTGCCGGCGGGCACGTACGCTGCGGTCACATTGCGAGCCAATCAGTTCGCCGGCGGATGCAGCGATCTCTCGGGTGTGATGTCAGGGGAGACCAAGTCGGTCGACGTCCAGGTAATCAACCGCCCGTTGCAGCTGTCCGAGACCGATCTCGACATGACCCTCGGGCTCGACGATCTGAACTACGACTGGGAGCTGGGCCTGGATGGCGCCCGGGCCGACGCCAAGGCCGCGCTGCTCGGCGAGGCTCAGTCGGACGTCGGCGCCCTGCTCGACGCCATGGCGGCGAGCCTGCCCGGCAGCGCAGCCTCGCTCTTCCAGACGAGCCGCGACAGCGGAGCCTGGGACGCCCAGGTCGCCACCTGGATCGGTGCAGGCTCGACGGATGTGCTCCGCACGGCGCTCGACCAGTGGTTCGACGCCAGCGCCCCGCGACTGAGTGGGGATCGAGTGCTGTTCGGCAAGCTCGAGGCGTCCGGCACCACGCCGGGTTGGGCGACCTGGAAACTGGAGGAGGTCGCAGGTCTCTCCCCCACCAAGGCGGGTTTCCCCCCGGATATCGGCAAGCTGAGCCTGAGCTCCGATCCCGATGACTCGCTGCTCCTGGGCGGCAGCTTCTACTTCTTCCCTTCCAGGTTGGTCGTTGGCGCCGCGGAGCAACAAGCGATCAGCTCGAGCACGAACGCCTCGACCGGCGGCGAAGCCCTCGCGGAGCTCATCGACTGCGAAGGTCTCGGCGCGAGCCTCGCTGGGCAGGGCGAGCTATTCGATGGCTGCGATGGCGAGTGCGGAGCACTCGCCTGCAAGGCTGGACTCCAGCAGCTGTTCAGCCGCGCGCGCGACGCCTCCATCGACACCCCGGCCACGCTCACCTTCAGCGCCGCAGCGGCGGCGGAGATCGACTCGGAAGCTCGCCCCACGGCCTTCGAGGGCACCTGGGTCGGCGAGCTCGACGACCAGAGCGATACGCCGCTCAGCCTCTCCGGCTCCGCCAAGGGCGCCCAGTCCTTGCCGCCGCAGTAGGCTCCACCATCGCCGTGAAGGTTCAGCCGCCGACGCGCCGCCAGGCGAGCCGCGCCTCGATCGCGAACGCATAGGCGACGAGGGCGTCCTCGACTGGCAGCGCACCACCGGAGCGCGCGTCTCGAGCGATGGCGCGAAACTCGAGGTAGCGCTGCCCTTGCAGACCGAGCATCAGCGCGACCAGCGCAGGATCCCGTGGCGCCTCCTTCTGGCTCACGAGGTTCGCGGCCGCGGCGAAGGTGCGCGTCACCAGGTGCTCCGCGTGTTCCACGGCGTGGGTCGTGCGCCCGGCGGCGAGGGCTTCCTCCAGCTGGCGCACGACGGCGTGCTGAGACTTCGGGAAGAGCGCCGCGTAGCTGAAGGCCGGCAGCGGATTACGCAGCGATGGAGGTGGGAGATCCAGCTCCTCGACCACGGGCACCAGGGGTCGCTCGCTGCGGCTCACCCGGCTGCTCGGGGGGCGACTCGGTCGCGAGGAGATCGGCGCGACTGAGCCGGAGCCCGGCGCGGCTTCCCCGGACGTTTCCCCGCGGTTTTGAATCCCGCTCTTCACCAGCTCGGCGTCGAGGGAGGGCACCGTGCCGAACTCGCGGCGGCGCCTGAGCCTTGGCGGATCGTCGCTCGGGGGTGTGCCCGTGCTCGTGCGATCCGTGTCTGCTTCGCGGGCACCGAAGTCGGCCACGCTGCGCGCCATATCCTCCCCGAGCATGCTGTCGGGGGCGTCCGTGAGACGCGGCAGCTCGTCGCTGTCGGCGCCACTCAGCTCGGGCAGGCGCTGAGACGGCGCCGTGGGTTGCTCGCTGTCGAAGCGCTGGGCATGCACGGTGGGGCTGGACTCCGCCAGGCGCAGCGCCTCCGTGAGGCCGCCTTCCGGCACCTGGAGCGCGGAGGCTGGCACCTCGCTGCTCTCGGGCATGCGCCGCTCGAAGTCTTCGAGCACCAGACGGGTGATGCGATCCAGCGCCTCGAAGACGCCTTGCCCGGAGGTCGCGACCGTCTCGAAGCTGGGGACTCCGCGCGGATTCAGCTCGGCCTCCAGCTCTTCGACGGGGCGCACGTCCCGGAGATCGCGCTTGTTGTACTGCAGCACGAGCGGCAGCTCGGTCAGCACGCGGCCATGCTCCTTCAGGTTTTCCTGCAGGTTCTCCAGGCTCTCCAGGTTGGCGTCACGACGGCCCCGCTGGGAGTCGGCTACGAGCACGACGCCGTCTGCGCCGGTGAGGACCAGCTTGCGAGTGGCGTTGTAGTAGACCTGTCCCGGCACCGTGAACAGCTGCAACCTCACCCCCATCCCCCGCATGCTCGGCACGCGAATCGGCAGGAAGTCGAAGTAGAGGGTGCGATCGACCGGCGTCGCCAGACTCACCATCTTCCCGCGGTATTCGGGCTTCGTCGCGGTGTGGATGTGCTGCAAGGTGGTGGTTTTCCCACCTAGACCCGGGCCGTAGTACACGACCTTGAAGACGAGCTCCCGCGCGAGCGGGTTAACCACGGGCATCGGATGGGCAGGTTACCCCAGAGCGATCCTCGAGGGGAAAGCATTGCTGGAGGTCCGCGCGAAAACCCCCGGCGCGCGCCGCTGTTTCAAGGCGGATTCACCACATGTCTTGCTGAGACTCGAGCTGCCGCACGTACTCCCAGGTGGGCGAGATCTGGCACAACACGAGGGACGCGATCACGGCACCGACGCCGAGCACCGCGACGTACCCGAGCACACGATGGGTCAGCGGGTAGCGTCGCTCGACGCCGAACAAGTAGCCCATCGCGATCCCGACCAGCGCACCGCCCACGTGCGCCACGTTGTTCACGCCTCCGCCGCCCATGCCGCCGCCGATCACCCAGGAGAGCACGACGAAGATGATCAGACGCGTCATGTGGTCGCGCCACATCGAGTTCTTGCGCCCGAGGGAATAGCCGACGAGGGCGCCGAACAGCCCGAACACCGAACCGCTCGCCCCGCCAGTCCACGGCATCGGTCCGAGCAGGAGGTTTCCCAGGAAGCCGCCGATCCCAGCGAGCAGATAGGTGATCGTGAAGCGCGCCGAGCCGAGCTCCGGCTCCAAGGAGCGCCCCAGGATCCCGAGCCACATCATGTTGAACAGGATGTGCAGCACGCTGAAGTGGAAGAACACGGCACTCAAGAAGCGCCACCACTCACCCACCACGAGCTGATTGAGCACACCGGCGCGCAGCAACGCGGAGCGGGTCAGGCCGCCTCCGCCGCCGAAGCCCATGGGCAAGCTCGCGCCCTCGGCGCGGCCGTTGTCCAGCAGCATCAAGACGAAGCTCAGGACGTTGATGCCGATGAACAGCTTGGTGACCCATAGCTCATCGCCCAGCAGGCTCTTGACCAGGTCCCGTGAAGCGCGCCCCAGAGGGCCCGGCAACGGCTGCTTGCACTGGAAGCAGCGTTTCTCGCTGGCTGAGTTCAAGGTCCCGCAATACGGGCATTTGGGGGCGGCCACTGGCTTCGCGGTGTCGCAGGCTTGCTGGGCCAACGCAAGGCAATCAGCCCTTTTTCTCACTTCGGTGCTGAACGGCCGTAAGCCCATCGGGGGCCTCGCGTTAGATGGGCATGAACCCCAGCGCTACACTCGAGTCTTGGCAGTCCGTGCTGCCCGCGCTGTGGGACACCTCCGCCTCGAAGCCGGCTCCCCTGCCCTTCACCTGGGACCGCTACGCGCAGCGCCCGGAACCGGCTGGGCAACCCGCCGAGCAGAGCGAGCGGTGCAGCGCCCTCGGGCGTCGAAACATTCCCAAGTCGAGCGAGCCGTGTACAGTTCGCCCCGTGGAGTGGGACGCGGAGGCGCTGGAGCTGGAGCGGGAGCTGTGCGCTCGCGCTCACTCGGGCGATCGCGCCGCCATGGGCGAGCTGTTGAAGACCTACGGTCCCAAGCTCTTCCGCTCGGTGCTGCTGCCCAAGCTCGGGAACCACGCTCAGGCTGAAGAAGCCCTCTCCGCGACCTATATCAAGGTGGTGGAACGCTTCGATCGCTTCACCTGGCAAGACGTCGGTGTCTATCCCTGGCTGCGCGTGGTCGCGATGCGGGTGGCACTGGACATGCTACGCAAGAAGAAGCGCGAGCGTCTGTTCGAGCCCCAGGATCTGGAGCGCGAAATCGAGGCCGCCGACTCCAATCCCCACAAGACCCCGGACGCACTGGAGCGCCACGACCTCGCGGTGGCCCAGGATCGCGTCAAGCGCGCGATGAGCCGCATCAACCCCCGCTACGCCCAGGTCATCCAGCTGCGTATCCTCGAGGAAAAATCTCGCGAGGAAGCCGCGGCGGAGCTCGGCGTCAGCGTGGGCACCCTGGACGTGGTGCTACACCGCGCCATGGCGGCCCTGAAGAAGGCGACCCTCGCCGACGGAGTAGACTCATGAGCCCCCGCGACTCCAAGCCGAAGCTGTCCGTCGTCACTTCCAGTGAGAAGTCGACGAGCGCGGACTCGCCTCGCGAAGAGCACGGGCTCAGGATGGATCCGTCCAGCGACGCCGATCCGAGCGAACGCGATCTCGAGTGGCTGGCCCTCGAAGAGGAGACGCCCGACGACGCGGAATGGCTCAGCCCCGAAGCAGAAAGCGACTTCGCAGAGCAGCTGCGCGCCGCGTTCGAGCCGGCCGAACTCTCCCCTCGACTGAACCAGGCGCTGATCGAGCTGGCCCTCGAGGATCCTCTCGCGGAGGCCGACGAGGAGGAGCAGGCAGAGAGCGAGCGTCTCAGGGAAGCCCTGGATTCGGGGGTGAGCCACCCCCTGGCGGATCTCGCGCGCAGCGTCCATGCCGCCGCAGACCCCGGACGCATCGATGCCGCACGGAACCAGGCGCTGCTCGACGCAGCGCTGGAGAGCCAAGCCGG
>JAGQIY010000939.1 GCA_020430865.1 Myxococcales bacterium | reverse complement strand
CTTGCGCGGAGCCGCCTTGCGCGGAGCCGCCTTGCGCGGAGCCGCCTTGCGCGGAGCCGCCCTGTCCGCTGCCTCCGACGCCAGCGCCGGCGCTGCCGCCAAAGCCGCTGCCCCCGCTGCCTGACTGTGTCCCCGCGGAACCGCCCTGGCCGGATCCACCCGGGTTGCTGCCGCCTTGGGCTCCGCCACCCGTGCCAGCGCCGCCAGCGCCAGCGCCAGCGCTGCCGCCGCCACCGCCGTTGCCGTCGCAGTCGGGGCCGTCGGCGGTGCCGGTGTCCTTGATCGCGCCATCGCTGCTCAACGCGCTGGACGTAACCTCGGCCAGGGCGTTCGAGTCGCCCTGTAGATAGGCGAGGAACCAGGCCGTGCCGTAGTGCGCGAAGCGGCCCTGCTTGGCTGGAGTCGCGGCGCCGCCGCAGAAGCCCCCACACAGCGCGCCGCGATCGGCGTTCTCGCCGTCGCAATGGGTGGCGCCGGTGATGCGCAAGGTCGCTCGGGGGCCGCTGCTTCCCATCGCGAACGGCGACCAGTTGCTCTGGCTGTTACAGCCACTCGGCTCGGTGAAGATGGTGATGGTCGGGCTGCAGATCTTGGGCACTGCGCTGCCACCTGGGTCCGTGCCACCGCCCATCCCGCTTCCAGCAACCGGGTCGAAGAGCACCAGAGCCTGAGGTTTCAAGCTGACGGCGGCGACGGCGAAAGACTGTCCCCCGGCGCTGAACCCCTCGAGTCCGAGGTTGCTCGTGTCAGCGAGGCCGGCCAGGGGAGCCGGAGCGCCGTCGAGGTAGTTGAGGGCTGCCTGGATGATCGGCGCGCCACCGTTACCGTCAGGAAATGAGCCGAGGTTCACGGCTACGGCGACGAAGCCGTACGACGCGAAGTGCTCGCCCCAGCCGATCTGCTGGTCCGCGTTGGCGAAGAGCGCGCCATGACCGAGCACCAGCGTCGGAAAGGGTCCGTTGCCGCTGGTTGGGTACGCGATCTTGCCGTTGGCTCCGCTGGTGTTGAAGCTCTGGACGGCCGTCGTCAGCGGGCCGGGCTGGCTGTAGTCCGCAGCCGCTGCGCCGCCGCTCAGCGCGAGCGAGCCAGTGACCAGGGCCAGACCACAAACCTGAGGGAAAGCCAAACCGAGCTTGGGAACACGCAGCGCCACGGCGCACCTCCTTGAAAGTGAGAAGTCGAACTTCCAGCGCTGGCTCTACCTCGAATCGTCAGGGGTTGCCACCTCGGATCCCTCGGCCGGCGTTGCTCCGCGTTCAAGTCCAGAATTTTACACCTAAACTACTCTCGGTGAGAATGACTCCAGGGCATCCTACCTGCGGGACGACTGCAGGTTGCCTCGGACCAGGTCGATCCAGTCGCTCTCCTCGTCGAGGTTCGCGAACGCGCGTCGCGGAACGGGCAGCACCACGGAGTCCGTGCGCACCAGCCACAGCGACTGCGACTGCTCGATGCCTTGCAGCGTCGACCAGCCGTACAGCGTCTCCCCTTGGCTGTGCCGGTGCAGAAATCCTTCCGGGAGGATACGGTAGGAGACGGGCCTGAACGCCTCGGCCCTCAGCAGCCGGGCCTGTACCCAGGGTGTCATCAGGGCGATGGCGACGACGAACAGCAGCGTGAACGGCAGGCTGATCATCCACGCCAGGTGGTGTCCGACCTGAATGAAGCGGGCGTTCGCCACGACGCCAATCGCCACGGGAAGGGTGAGGAACCAGCGCATGAACTTGAGCTGGGGAGGCTGGGCTTCGCGGTAGATCTCCGTGTAGTCCGCCCTGCTCAGGCAGAAGGAGAGATCCGCCACCTCTGGCGCCGCCTCCGCAGGCGCTGCCATGAAGCTCCGCACTGCGCGCACCCAGCCCTGCTCGGCCTCGCTGGACGCGAACGCTCGCTTGGGGACCACGAAGACCTCGCTCTCCCGGAACAGCAGCCAGAGGTGGTTCGTGCTCTTCAGCTCGCGAAACGCCGCCCAGTGCAGGCTCACGTCATAGCCCGGGCTGTGCAGCTCGTAGCCCGATGAATCCGTACGGATTCTATGAGGCTGCACCAGGTGCGGGCTGCGCCGAACGAGCTGGCTCGCGAGACGGTGAGGCATCGAGAGCAGCATGAACAGCACGAACAGCGCCCACACTCCTCCGACGAACCAGGGCAGGTTGGTCTGCCACCAGAACACTGGCAGCGGCGCGCACAGCGCAGTCGCCAGCAGGATCACACCGAGCGGGCGACGGACCAGGTTCGCGCGCACGAGCTCGCGGTAGTCGGCGAGCGTCGGTGTAAACTCGAGCTCCACTCCGGGCAGTATAGACCCTACACGATCCCTCGCCTCACCACCGCGCCCGCCCGGGCAGAAGCGTTTGGTCCCTCGCGGCAGATCCTCTACAAGCCGCAGCATGTCTGCGGCCTCTCCCGACTCGACCCTGGACGGCCCGAGCGGCTCCCTCCCGTCCCGATTCCGACGCAGCTTGCGGGTTTTGGGGTTAGGCGCTCTGGGTGCCTTCGCGCTCGCCTCCACCCACTGCGGCGCTCCCCCACCCGAGGCGCCCGAAGCAGCCCGCGGGGACAGCGCGCCCCCCGCGAGCAGCGAGCAGGTAGCCCCCAGCATCGAGCCTGACTTCGAGAGTACGCCGGCGGAGCCTGCAGCCACCTGCAGCGATCAGTGCAGCACACTGCTGAGCGCGGCGGACGTACTCGCGAAGAAGGTGAGCGGCGTGGCTGGAACGGATGCTGAAACAGCGCTCGCGCACAAGGCCACCACCGCCGCCGAGGTGGCTTGGAGAGGCTGCTTGCTGCGTCAGCCAGGTGGCCCGGATCGCTTGTGTGAAGGCAGCGAGCGCCTGCTACCCGGCTGGGTCGCGCAGGCCAGATTGGCCAAGGAGCCCGACGCCGAGCTCTACGCGCAGCTGGTGCTACGCGACCCGCGCTGGCGTCCCGAGGCTGCGACCATCGACGACACGAGGCTGCTGGCCTTGATCAAGCAGGCCAAGGCGCCCGGGCTGGTGCTGGCCGCGCTGGTGGTGCTCAGAGATCCGCACAAGGTTCTGGCCTTCGCCCAGAAGTTCAAGGCGAAGGACCCGCTGGACAAATCCGCACAGATTGGTGCTAGCACCTACTTCAACGATTCCGACATGGCGCGAGAAGCGCTCCGGGTGCTGCCCCCGTCGCGCCCGACCGATGCCCAGCTGGAGCTGCCCTGGCTCGCACAGAAGGCGCGACATGGCTTCGCTTCCGGCGATGTCTCGGGGGCGATGAAGCTGTGCGACGAGCTGCAGAGCCGCTGGAATGACCTGGATCCCCGTGCGAAGGCGAAGGCGCTGGCGCGCAAGGAGCCGTATCCGCTGATCGGTCGTGAGGCCGTGGTCGCGGCGGTGGGGACCGCCCAGTATTTGCGTGCAGAAAATCTGAGACTGACGGCTGAGAAGCTCCAGGCCCCAAGCACGGCGTCGCTGAGGTCGAGCTCCGAACTCCAGGGCTACTACAAGGCGTTCACCGCCTGGCTCGAGCAGCGCCACGCGGCCCTCGAGGAGGCGACCGAAGCGTACGTGGAGATCGCGCGAATCGAGCCAGTGGCGCCCGCGAACTGGGTGGTCGAAGGCATGCGTCGAGTCGGGGAGATGTGGCGAGACTTCGCCGCGGAGATGAACGGCATCAAGTTCCCTGCGGAAGTGGAGAAGGACGCGGCGTCGGTGAAGAACCTGAGAAGGGCCATCGCTGACTCCGCAGCGCCGCTCAGCGAGCGCGCGAAGAAGTCGTTTGCAGCCTGCGTTGGCACCGGCAGGCGTGAGCGTGTCGCGACTGACACCGTCGAGCTCTGCGCGAAGCAGCAGTAGGTCAACGCCGCGTCAGGCGGCGCGGCTTGGCGAAGAAGAATCCCTGGAGCAGATCGCACCCGATCTCGGTGAGCTTGGTGCGCTCTTCTTCCGTCTCGACCCCCTCCGCGACCACCGTCGTCCCGAGCTCACGCGCGAGGCTCATCATGCTGAGGATGACCTTCTCCTTGGTACGATGGAGGTGGACGCCTCGAACCAGCGACATGTCCAGCTTGACGATGTCCGGCTCGAGCTCCGTGAACGAGCCGAGGCCGGCGTAGCCAGCGCCCAGGTCGTCGATCGCCACTCGAAAACCGAGCGCGCGCAAGCTCGCGACTCGCCCAGGGACGTCGTCCAGCTTCTCGAGCGATGCGCGCTCGGTGATCTCCAACACCACTCGGGGCGCGATCTTCGAGAGCGGAGCCTCGGCGGAGTAGAGCTGGGAGTCCATGAGGTCCGCGGGATGGAGGTTGACGAAGAGGTGGGCGCCCTCCGGTGCCTCCTTGAAGCCATCCACGGCGCGATCGCGAATTCGGCGACCCAGCGCGTGCAGCTGATCGAGATCTTCTGCCGCGCTGAGTACGGAGCTCGGGTCGGGGAAGCTCGGCTCCTCGGAGCGCATCAGCGCTTCGTAGCCGTAGATGTTCCCGTCCACGGTGACGATGGGGTGATACGCGAGCCACAACGTATCCATCATGCGCGAGAACCGCTCCGACAACTCTTTCCTCGCGGAATCGACCTGGGCGCGGCGCGAGTGGGGCCCAACGCCGTTGCTGCGAGCCTCGAGGCCCTGACGCACGATCTCGAGCACTTGCTCCACCTTGAAGGGCTTCAGCACGTAGTCGTGGGCGCCGCGCTTCATGGCGTCGATCGCGGTCTCGACGGTGCCGAATCCCGTCATCACGATGGTCACGGCCTCGGGGCTCTTGCGCTCGATCTCCCGCAGCAGGTCGAGGCCGCCCATGTTGGGCATCTTCAGGTCGGTGATCACCACGTCGTACTTGCTGCGATCGAGCTCCCGTGACGCCGCAGCGCCATCCTCGGCGGTCCGAACCTGGTACCCCTCCATCCCGAGGAAGTCGGCAAGCACCTCGCGAATGAAGCGTTCGTCATCGACTACCAAAACGCGGGTTTTTTCGCTGGTAGCGGCGTCCTCGGGCACAAACACGAGCGTACAACCAAAGTAGGCAAAACCCTAATCAGAAGCTCAGGTGGCGTGGGGGGCGCAGCTGGCGCAAGAATTACTGAACCCGTGCACCGTATCGGAGCCGCGGGTGAGGGGCCCGCCACCTAGCTGTTTCCAGAGGCGCGATCGGTATCGTTGGTGAGTTCCTGGAGTTGTCGCTCCAAGAAGCGACGTTCCGAGGAGTTGTCCGTTAGCTCCAGCGCGCGTTGGAACGCCGTCCGAGCTTCGGCAGCCGCGCCCAGCGCTCGCTTCAGGTGACCCAGAACGGCGTGGAGCATGTGATAGTTCTCGAGGCGTCGACTCGCGACGAGCCGCTCCACCAGTGGCAGCGCTCGCTGCGGGCCATCCGCCTTCCAGATCGCGACAGCGCGATTCAGCTCGATGATTGGCGAGCCTCGCCCGTCGCGATCGCTGGCGAAGTGGAGCAACGCGGCGTACAGGCCCGCGATCTGTGGCCAGTCGGTTTCGTCCGGGTTCCGAGCTCGAGCGTGGAGCGCGGCGATGGCGGCTTGGATCTGATACGGACCCGCGGCTCGGAGCGCCAGACCTCGATCCAGCTCGCGGAGGCCGCGCTCGATCGCTGCCGCATCCCAGAGCCTGCGGTCTTGGTCATCCAGCCGAACCAGTTCACCTTCACCGTCCGCGCGCGCGGCGTGCCGCGCGTGGCTCAGGCGCATCAGCGCCACCAGGCCGAGCGTCTCCGCGAGACGACGTCGCCCGCCCGGGTGCTGCCCGGCGCCGTGCTCGAGCAGCGCCAGCAGCACCTCGCCCAGGCGGATCGCCTCCTCACATAGCTGCGCGCGTACCAGCGCATCGCCTCCCGTCGCGAGATAGCCTTCATTGAAGATCAGGTAGATCACCGCGAGCACCGCCTCGAGGCGTTCCGGCAGGAGCTCCGGTGGCGGCACCCGATACGGGATGCCCGCCTCGGCGATCTTGCGCTTTGCGCGCACCAGGCGCTGGGCCAGCGTCGCCTCGGAGACCAAGAACGCCTTCGCGATCTCCGGCGTGGTCAAGCCTCCCAGCGTGCGCAACGTGAGCGCGACACTCGCTGACCGAGGCAGCGCGGGGTGACAGCAAGTGAAGAACAATCGCAGGCGGTCGTCGGGGAAGGTGTCGCCCGCGTCTTCCTCGTCCGCCTCTCGCGGTGGCTCGCTATCGCTGCCTTTTAGTTCCGCAAGGGAACGAGCGCGGCTCTCGATGCGCCGCAAGCGATCGATGGCAGCGTTGCGTGCCACGCGAGTTATCCAGGCTGCCGGGTTATCCGGGACGCCATCGACGGGCCAGCGATCCAGCGCGCGGGCCAGCGCCTCCTGGAACAGGTCCTCGGCGACTTGAAAGGCGTCCTCGCCGTGTCTGGTCGCGCCAGCGCGGGTGAGCCGGATGAGGCCAGCGATGACTCGCCCGGACTCCTCGCGGAACACCCGTTCTGCTGCGAGACGAGGGTCGGTCACGCCGGCTTGTCGAAGACCATCACCGGACGAACTTCGATCGAGCCGTGCTTCGCGCTCGGGATCTTCGCGGCCCACTTCAGCGCCTCGTCCAGGTTCGCGACCTCGATCAGGTAGTACCCGCCCAGGGCCTCCTTGGTCTCGGCGAACGGTCCGTCCGTGGTCATGGTCTCGTTGCCGCGCACCCGCACCGTCGTGGCGCTCGTGGTCGGTAGCAGGGCATCGCCTGCGCGCATCACGCCCGCGGTCACCAGCTCCTGGGTGTAGGTCATGTAGTCCGCGTGAAGCTGCTGCTGCTCCGCCGGGCTCATGTTGGCTCCAAGGGTTTCGTCGGAATAGATGAGTAGTAGGTACTGCATGCCGAGACGACGCAGGCTGACGCTCGAATCGACAGCCGGCGCTCATTTTTTCCTCGAGGACCGAAGGGTGGAAGCGAAAAACGCTGAATGACTCGGCGTTTTTGCCCCTGTGGCGGACCACCCTGTCTCGAAACGTCGCGCCTCACCCCCAACAAAAGGGCGGGCTGCGACTTCGCAGTCGCCTGGCTTGGCCTTAGGGTTTCTGGCTCATGAGCGCGCCGGTCCCGACTCCCGATCCGACAGCTTCCCTGACTCAGCGCTACCAGGCGGTGCGTCACTTCACGGAGCGGTTGCGGGTGCCGTTGAGTCCCGAGGACTGCGTCGTGCAGTCGATGCCCGACGTGAGCCCCACGAAGTGGCACCTGGCCCACGTCACCTGGTTCTTCGAGACGTTCGTGCTCAAGCCGCGGGCCGCCGCGGGCTTCGACTACACGGTGTTCGATCCGAGCTTCGAGTACCTGTTCAACTCCTACTACAACAGCGTTGGCGCTCAGTACCCCAGGGCACGGCGAGGGCTCGTGACGCGCCCCGACCTGGAGACGGTGCTGGCGTATCGAGTCCACGTCGATCGCGCGATGGAACGTCTGCTGGAGAGCGGGCTCTCCGCGAGTGAGCAGTCGGTGCTCGAACTCGGGCTCCACCACGAGCAACAGCACCAGGAGCTCCTGCTGATGGACATCAAGCACGTGCTGTTTCAGAGCCCGTGCTGCCCGGCGTACTCCGCAGATGCCGCAGGGAAACACGCGGGGCCTTCGTCGGGTAACGTCCCTCCGGTCGAGTTCCTGGGTTTCGGGGGAGGGCTCAAGGCTCTGGGACACGCCGGGGAAGGCTTTCACTTCGACAACGAGGGACCGCGGCACCAGGTCCACCTGGAGGACTACCGTCTGGCCTCGCGGCTGGTGACGAACGGAGAGTACCTGGAGTTCGTCCGCGACGCTGGCTACTCGGCGCCGCTGCTGTGGCTCAGCGACGGCTGGGCGACGGTGCAGCGCGAGGGCTGGACCGCGCCGCTCTACTGGGTCGAGCGCGACGGGGAGTTCTTCGAGTTCACGCTGCGTGGGCTGGAGCCGCTCGATCACTCGGCGCCTGTCTGTCACGTCAGCTACTTCGAGGCGGACGCATTCGCCAGCTGGGCCAGGGCGCGGTTGCCGAACGAGGCCGAGTGGGAGGTCGCCGCGCTCACGCTTGATAATCCACGGGGAAATTTTGTGGAGAGTGGTGCGTTACACCCGCGCCCGGCGGTCGACGTCGGACTCGGTCAGATGTGGGGCGACGTCTGGGAGTGGACTGCCAGCGCGTACGCGCCTTACCCCGGCTTCGAAGCCGCGGCTGGAGCGCTTGGTGAGTACAACGGGAAGTTCATGGTGAGCCAGCAGGTGCTGCGTGGTGGCGCGTGCGTCACCAGTCAGAGCCACTTCCGGCCCACCTATCGCAACTTCTTCTACCCGGGCCAGCGCTGGATGTTCTCCGGGATCCGACTCGCCCGCTGAGGGCGGTCGCCGTCAGTTGCTGCGGGCACGGCCTGGCGTGGCCTTGTTTCCGCGCCGTGGTCCACCGCGCCGTTGCTTGCTCGCCTCCGGGCGTGGGTGTCCGTGTGCACCGCTCCCGCCACCCCCGCCGCCGGGGCGTCGACCACGGGGCCGGGCTGGCTTGGGACCGCCGCCGGACGGCGAGCGCGCGCCCGAGCGCCGCTCGAGCTGCGTGAGGGGAGGAGGAGGCTGGCTCGGCGGAAACGGGTGATCCTCGTCCCTTGGGATGTGCTGCTGGATCAGGCGCTCGATGTCGATCAGGTACGGGCGCTCCTCGGCCTCGCAGAAGGACCAGGCGATCCCCGCTGCTTCCGCGCGGCCAGTGCGACCGATGCGATGCACGTAGGTCTCCGGGACGTTGGGCAAGTCGACGTTGATCACGTGGGTGACTCCGCTGACGTCGATGCCGCGCGCAGCGATGTCCGTCGCCACGAGCACTGGAATGCTGGCGTCGCGGAAGCCGCTGAGCGCTCGGGTGCGTGCGCCTTGAGACTTGTTGCCGTGGATGGCCGCGGCGCGGATCCCCGATTTCTCCAGGTGTTCCGCGATGCGGTTCGCGCCGTGCTTGGTGCGACTGAAGACCAGCGTGCGGCCGACTCCAGGCTCCCGCAGCACGTGGGTCAACAGCTTCCGCTTGTTGGCCTTGTCCACGAAGAAGATGCGCTGCTCGATGCGCTCGGCGGTCGAGGACACGGGGGTCACCGCGACGCTGACTGGATCGATGAGCAAGCTCTCCGCGAGCTCGCGGATCTCCGGAGGCATGGTGGCCGAGAAGAACAGCGTCTGGCGCTTCTTCGGCAGCGCCCGCACCACACGCTTCACTGCCGGGAGGAAACCCATGTCGAGCATGCGGTCGGCTTCGTCCAGCACGAAGATCTCGATGTCGTCCAGCTTGAGCAGACCTTGCTCCATCAGATCGAGGAGGCGGCCTGGTGTGGCGATCAGCGCGTCGACGCCCCGCCGCAGTTCCTTCTCCTGCGGGGCCTGACCCACTCCGCCGAAGATCACCGTGTGGTACAGATCGAGGTGCTTGCCGTACGTCGCGAAGCTGTCGCCGATCTGGGCGGCCAGCTCACGCGTCGGTGTGAGCACCAGCGCTCGGAGCTTGGGCTGGTTGTCCGACTGCTTGTAGACGTGCTGAAGCAGGGGAAGGGTGAAGGCGGCGGTCTTTCCAGTGCCGGTCTGGGCGCAGCCGAGCAGGTCTCGACCTTCGAGGCAGGGCGGGATCGCTGCGCTTTGGATGGGGGTTGGCGTTTCGTAGCCAGCGTCCTCGACGGCTCGCAGTAGCTTGGGGTGAAGCCCCAGTTCGGAAAATGTCACGCGCGTCAGTGACACGCGACGCCAGCCGAGTCGAGGGGTTTCTTGGCTACGGAACCGGCTCGAACGTCGCGTGCACCGCCTGGTAGTAGAGCTGTGTGAAGCCCTCGTAGCCGGAGTCGGTGCCGATCAGCATCCAGATCACCCCCGTCGCGTCAGCGCGTTGTTCCACGTCCAGCAAGCGCGTGCGGCTGAGAGACTCGTACAGGGCGTTGCCCGGGCAGCCTGCTTGGCCGTTCGCGATGTTGCCTGCCAGGGTGCCGACGGGGCCGGCATTTCCCTGGTCCCCCTTGTCGACGTTCATGCGCCACACGCCGCCCATGAGCACCGGGATCGGATTGGTCGTCGTGGTGCCGAACTTGAGGAACACCGACTCTCCGGGGGCGCCGCCGATACCAACGCAGTCCGGCTGAGCGTTGCTGGCGAACCGAACGCGCATCGTGACCTGGTATTTCGCGAAGGCGCGGAGTCCGACTTCCGGGCCCACCGAACGTTTGATGAACATGTACAGGTCGTCGGAGCGATTGTGCCCCTGGATCATCAGGCCCTTGCCCGTCCCCACCTCGCTGGGCAACGTGCGGATACCCGAGTCCAGCTGCAGGTCCTGCGTACCGTCCGCGTAGTCCGCGAAGCCCGCGCTCCAGCCCTGCAAGCCCTGAGTGAAGTCGTAGTCGACGGTCACGCTCTGCGGTGGACCGCCGCCGGTGTCACCAGCAACGCCGCCGATGCCGCCAGCACCAGCGCCACCGCCGCTGGTGCCACCGCTGCCAGATTGCCCCGCGGAACCGCCACTCGCTCCCTCGCCGCCCGTAGCGCCGGTCGTGCCGGCACCTCCGCCAGTGGTCCCGCCGCTGCCGGGCGTGCCGCCGCTGCCTGCAGCGCCTGCGCTCCCGGCGCCTCCGGCGCTCGAACCACCTGGTGCAGTGCCGCTCGTCCCACCCTCACCCCCGGCCCCCGCGTCCGAGCCGCAAGCCAGGAACATGAACGCTGCCGCGACGCTGCCGCTACGGAAGAGACCGGTCCAAGCTCTCATCGCCCGAGTCTGGCCGACGACGCAGCGCCTTGCACGCGGGATGCTCGCGCTCAGTCGGGACGCAGCACGACCTTGCCCTTGTTCTTGCCGTACTCGATCTGGCCCCAGGCCTCCGCCGCCTGCGAGAAGGGAAAGACCTGGTCGATGTGGGGCTTGATCGCGCCCTGCTCGTACAGCTCGAGGAGCTCGCGCATCTCCTGAGTCAGCAGATCCAGCTCTCCCCACATGTGGCCGACGTTGACCCCGGCGATCGCCTTGTTCTCGTCGAGCAGCTTCATCATGCCGAAACGGGGTACCCGCAGAATCTGCTTGGCCACGTGGAACAGATTGCGCTTGCCACCCGTGTTGGTGTTGGCGAGACCAAAGGCGATCAACATGCCCGCGGGCTTGAGCAGGTCGTAGCCCTTCTTCCAGTCGGGACCGCCCAGGGCGTCCAGCACGAGGTCGACGCCGCGACCTCCGGTCAAGCGGCGCACTTCCTCGACGTAGTCTTGGCTGCGGTAGTCGATGGGGTGGGTGCAGCCGTGAGACCGCACGTAGTCGTGTTTCCCGGCGGATGCAGTGCCGTAGGTGGTGACGTCTCCGATGTGGCGACACAGCTGGAGAGCCGCCGTGCCGACGCCACCCGCGGCCATGTGGATCAACACGTGCTCTCCTGGACGCGTGCGGTGGATGCGATCGAGCATGTGGTACGCCGTCAGGTAGTTGACCGGTAGCGCCGCGCCCTCCTCGAAGCTCATTTTCTCGGGCATCGGCAAGGCTTGCCGATACGGGACGACCACCGTGTCCGAGTGGCCTCCGAAGCGGGTGAGGTAGACGACGCGGTCGCCCTCCTTCACGTCAGTCACACCGGAACCAACTCGGTCCACGATGCCCGCTCCCTCGTAGCCCACCACGCAAGGAGGCTTTGGGGCGTCCGGGTACAGACCTTGCCGCGCGGAAATTTCTGCGAAGTTGAGCCCGCACGCCCTGGCGCGGACTCGCACCTCGCCCGCGTCGGGCTCCGGGTCGGGGGTCTCCCGGACCTCCAGGACGTCGGGACCTCCGTGCTTACGAATCCAGATTGCTCGCATGTTGCTTTGCCTCTCGCGGGCGCTCGGCCCCGGAATGCGCTGTCGCGCCGATTGAGCGAACACTCCACACCGAAGCTGAGCAAGCTTCACGTCTTCTCGGCCCTCGGGCTGACGAACTGCTTCCCTCGAGCTTCACGGCCAGGTGGGAGCGACAGCGGACTCGCGTTCAGGTCCCTGGATACGCTGTGCGCGCGGCCTCGGTTCCAGAAACGTTGCGCAGTGTGCCAAGACCTCGAACCCGAGACTCGTAGGGGTGACGCTCCCAGGCCCTGTTCGGGGAAACAGGATGCAGCTGCAAGGATGCTCAGGTGCACTGCGGGTGGAATCGACGCTCCCCGTGTCAAGCTGGCTCGGCGGGGGGAGGGAAGTCGCAGACTCGCCTCGACTTTTCCACCCGGGATTGCGCTGGGTCGAGGCCCGGCCCTGCTGGCCTGCTGCCTGGCCGATCAGGATGTATGTGGCTGTGGCACCCAACGCGAAAAAGGTGATAGCGTTGGCACTCACTCGCCACTGACTCCCCTGGGTCGCCACCCCTGTCGACCACCCGACAACCGATACAATTTTGCGCGGATTTCAAGTCAGTGCGCGCTTCTAGCGCGAGAGCCGTGCGGCCCTCATGGCTGAACGCTCCGCGCCGTTCAGGGATCATCCGGTGTCCTCCTCCGTCCCCAGCATCCTGGTTGCCGACGATGTCCAGCAGGACGTGGTGCACCCGTACGTCGAGGGGGAGATCGTCGCCGACAAGTACCGGCTGGAGGCTCCGCTGGGTGCAGGCGGGATGGGATCGGTATGGCACGCTCGCAATCTCGCCCTCGACTCCGACGTCGCGATCAAGTTGATCCTCAACGACCAGCGCAGAGCTCAGCTGGCGGATCGGCTGGTGCGAGAGGCACGAGCCAGCGCGAGGATGACCCATCCAGCCATCGTGCGCGTGTTCGACGTAGGAACCACGAGCCACGGGGACCCGTTCCTGGTGATGGAGCTGCTGAAGGGGCAGAGCCTGGCGGACTACATCCTGCAGCACGGTCGACTGTCGGCGACCCGCGCGGTGCAGCTCCTCTTGCCCATCGCCGATGCCCTGGACAGCGCCCACACTCGCGGCATCGTCCACCGCGACCTGAAACCGGACAATATATTCCTTGCGGAAAATATTGGTCAGCTCAGCCCGAAGGTGCTGGACTTCGGTGTGGCGATGGATCTGAGCCAGGGCGGGGACCACCGGATCACCCAGGCTGGTACGCTCCTCGGGAGCCCCGCGTACATGTCCCCAGAGCAGGCCCGGGGCGAGCATCAGCTCGATCAAGCGACGGACATCTGGTCCTTCTGCGTGACGTTGTACGAGACCCTGACGGCGCAGACGCCCTTCGGTGACGATGGGAACTACCACGCGCTGCTGCGTCGTATCATCGAGGACGAGCCGACGCCGACGCACCAGCTCGTGGCGGGAGACAGCAAGCTCTGGAGCATCCTGGAGCGTGGCCTACAGAAGCGACCCGCGGATCGCTGGCCCAGCATGCGCGCACTGGGGTGCAGCCTCGCTGCGTGGCTCGATTTCCACGGCATCGACGAGGACATCCTGGGCCAGAGCATCCACACGACGTGGCTGGCGCCGGACTCGGGAAACCGCGTTTCGCTGGTTGACGAACCTCCGTTTTCCGCGAGGAGATCAGGGGCCATCCGTCGCGCGGCCGACCGTCCGCGCGCGTCCATGAACAGCGCGACTGGAGTCGACGAGCTGACGCCAGCCTCCATCGCACCCGGGCGAAACTCCACGCTGGGTTCGACGCTGAGGCCAGATACCCTCAGCGTTCGACCCAGTGTCTCGAGGCGCTGGCTGCTGCCCGCTGTCGGAGTCGGCTGCGTCGCGCTGGCGTCGTTGACCTGGTTGTTCTGGCCGAGCGCTGAGACCAGCGCACCCGGCGCGGCCAGCGCTTCACCGGCCGCGCGAGAGCCATCCCCCACGGTGGTCACGGAGCCGGCCAGCGTGGAGCGCCCAGCGCCCTCCGTCGCAGCGCCGAGTCTTGACTCGAGCCATCCTCCGCCGCCCGAAGCCGAAGCCGAGGCCGCCGACGCCGCGGAGGCGAAGCCAGCCGCGATCAAGGGCACGAAGGTCCGGCTGGCTGCGCCCACTGCCGCAGAAAGGCCACCCGTGGCAAAAACCCCCGAGGCGCCACCTCCCAAAGTCAGACCCGCACCCGCACCGAGCAAGCCGAAGCTGGGCGACGACCTGGGCTTCTGAGGTTTCAGCGCCCGAGGAACTCGCGTACACGAGTGCCCATCAACTGCCCATGCTGCGACTCCCCTTCGCCGTATTGCTGCTCGCCAGCCTGACCGCCACGAGCCCGTGCTTCGCGCAGTCTTCCGAAGACGAGCGCCGCAACGCGGCTCGCGACTTCGGGATTCAAGGCAACGAAGCCTACGACGCGGGCGACTACGCCAAGGCGGTCGACCTCTACCGACGGGCCCAGAGTCTGTATCCGGCGCCGACGCTCTCGGTGCGCCTGGGACGCAGCCTGGTCAAGCTCGGCCGCCTGGTGGAGGCGGAGGAGGCCTACGTCAAGACCCTGCGCTATCCCCTCGCAGGCGACGCCCCATCGGTGTTCAAGCAGGCGATGGAGGTCGCCAAGGCCGATCTCGCAGAGCTGAGCCCTCGGGTCCCGCGTCTCAAGGTGAGCGTGATCGGCAGCGAGGACGCGACGGTGACGCTGAACGGGGTACGGCTGGAGAAGGCGCTGATCGGCATCCAGCGCAAGGTGGATCCTGGTTCGTACAAGATCCGCGCGGACGCGCCTGGGGCGGAGCCCGTCGAGAAGACCCTGGAGATCGCGGAAGGTGCGCGTGAGTCCGTGACCCTGACGTTGAAGGTCGACCCGAACGCGGTGCCACCCGCTGGGCCGCGAGCCGGCGACCCGCAGGGCTCCGGGGTCGACGTCGCTCCTGCCGAGGAGGGTCGATCGCCTCTCCCGTTCGTCGCGCTGGGTGTTGGTGGCGTCGGGCTCGTCGTGGGTGTGGTGACGGGGCTGATGGCCAACTCCAAGCACTCGAGCGCCGAGAGCGAGTGTCCCGGTTCGAAGTGCGAGCGCGGTTCTCAGGGTGAAGCGGATCTCCAGGCATTTCGTGACCTGCGCACGGTCTCGACGATCGGCTACGTGGTCGGCGTGGTTGGGGTCGCCGCGGGGGGCGTGCTGTGGTTCACCACGGCGCCAGCGTCGGACAGCAAGCGAACGGCTCACGTGTCGCCCTACGTCGGGCTCGGGCAAGCTGGTGTGTGGGGGAAGTTCTGATGCTTGCCGTAAGGAAACTCGCGGGCGCGAGGATGCTGGTCTACTGCCTGCCTCTGATCTTTCTGGTTGCCGGCTGCCCACAGCTCACCAGCGACGATTTCGAGGTCGTCGATCCCGCCGGGAACGGCGGGATCGGTGGGAGCGACTCCGACGCCAGCGCGGGTAGCGGCGGAGTCGGCGGTGCCTCCGGCGGCTCCTCGGGGGTTGGGGGAACCGCGAGCGACGCTGGCGGCGACGCCGCGGCGTGCACCGAGTGCGACGTCGTGGACTGCTGCGATGGGCAGTGCGTGGATCGCGAGTCCTCCACTCGTCACTGCGGCACCTGCGGCAACGGCTGCCCGGGAACGACCTGCTCTGGCGGCAGCTGCACCAGCACCTGTGCTCAGGGCTTCCTCGACTGCGACCAGAACATCGTCAACGGCTGTGAAGTGAACGCGGCCATGGATCCGATGCACTGCGGGAACTGCGACATCGCCTGCCCCGCGGACAACACGTGCGTCGGTGGTGTGTGCATGTGCCCCGAGGGCGCCCTCGACTGCGATGGCGAGGCGAGCAACGGCTGCGAGGTGTCCCAAGACTCGGATCCCAAGAACTGCGGTGGCTGCGGTCGCGCGTGCGGGCCGAACCAGGCGTGTAGCGGCGGCTCGTGCGTGTGCGCTGACGGTTTTGCCGACTGTGACGGCACCATGGACAACGGCTGCGAAGCGGATCTGAGCGCTCCGTCGACCTGCGGTAGCTGCGGCAACGACTGCGGAGTTCACGCGACCTGCAGCGGCACGACGTGCGGCTGCCAGACCGGCTACCAGGACTGCGATGGAACCGCCGGGTGCGAGCTCGAGCTGAGCGACGCGTTGCACTGCGGAAACTGCTCCACGCAGTGCACGGGCGGCAAGGTCTGCGACGGCACCGGCTGCGTCACCAGCTGCAGCAGCGGGACGCTCTGCAACGGGGCCTGCGTCGACACCCAGACCAGCACGACCCATTGTGGCGGCTGTAACCAGCCTGTTGGCTCGAATCAGCACTGTGAGGGCGGTGTGCCCACCTGCGACGTCGGCTTCGCCGACTGCAACGGGCAGCCCGGGGACGGCTGCGAGATCAACACCACCAGTGACGCCAGCCATTGCGGCAACTGCACCACGGCATGCAAGCCTGGTGCGCAGTGCACGACCTCCAGCTGCGGCTGCGCTCCGTCGACACCCAACGACTGTGGGGCCGAGTGCCGGGAGTGCTGTGGTGCCAGCGACTGCAGCGATGGTGATCCGTGCACCGAGAACTCGTGCACCGCGCAGGGCAAGTGCGACTTCTCGTCGGGCTGTAGCAACGGCACGATGTGTTGCTCCGGCAGCGGCTGCTTCGAATGCTGCGACAACTCACAGTGTGGTTCGGGTCAGACCTGCAGCGGTGGTCAGTGCGTGAGCGGGTGTTCGGCGCCTCAGACGCTGTGCGGTGGAAGCTGCGTGAACACGCAGAACGACCCGAACAACTGCGGCGGTTGTGGAATTTCGTGTGGAAACGGGCGGAGCTGCAGCTCCGGCCAGTGCACCCCCAAGTGGGTGACCCTGGCAGCTGCGCCGGGTGGCTTCGTGGGGCGCACAGACCCCGCCTACACCGTGATCAATGGCAACCAGGTGTTCATCTGGGGTGGTAGCAGCGGACAGACGTCGCTGAACACCGGCGCGATCTACGACGTGAGCGCGAATACCTGGAGCAACGTCGCCGTCGACTCCAACACGCCCAGCGCGCGCGAAGGCGCCGTGGCGATCTGGACGGGGAGCAAGGTGCTGGTGTGGGGCGGTCTGAACCGCGCCTCGAACGCCGTGAGCGCCGATGGAGCCCTGTATGACCCCAGCCTGGACAGCTGGAGTCCGGTCGCGGCGGCGAACATCGCTGGCCGCAAGGACGCCTACGCGGTGTGGACCGGGACCAGGGCCCTGATCTGGGGCGGCGTCGATGCCGGTGGGAAGGAAGCCGTCGGGGCCGGTCGCTACGAGCCGGGCAGTGACAGCTGGCTCGGTGTCACGAACTCCAGCGCACCAAAGGAACGCCTGGACTGGACCTGGGGTTGGGACGGGAGCGGGCTGCTCCTGGCGGGGGGCGACTCCAAGCAGCTCTTCCGCTATCAGCCGGATAGCTGGCAGAAGCTGGACGATGCCTCGCGGAACCGCCGCGGAGCCTTCGGTGGCTGGACGGGGGCAGAGTTCATCTTCTGGGGTGGACGCGACAAGGGAAACGTCTTGAACAGCGGGGAGCGCTACAGCGCGAGCAACCACTGGGGGGATATGGCAACCAGCGGTGCGCCGAGCGTTCGCTGGGCGCCCCACCGCGAGACGGGGTGGTCTGCGCGCGTGCGTAACGGCGAGCTGATCTTCATGGGAGGGCGACCGAGTGTTGCCGCGGGCTTCGAGACGAACGGTGCCACGTACAACGCGTTCACGAACGCCTGGACCGCCGTGCCCAGCTGGCCGTCGGGACACGCTCACTCGTTTGGCGTTGGCGTGTTTGCCGGGGGTGAGTTCGTGCTCTGGGGCGGCGGCAGCCAGGCAGCCGGGACGAGTCCGGTGGCAACGGGAGAACGCTACCTGCCCTAGTGTCCTGTCTCCGTAGTTCGCTGAAAAACTCGCCCGCCCCCTGAGGGTGTGGGCGAGCGAGTTTTTCGTCCCCGCGCCGCTGTTGAGACGAGGCAACGCTGTGCTGACCTGTTCAGCGAATCCTAGATTCGCCTCACCAGTGTCCTGTCTCCGCGCGGAGCCTCGGGTCTGCTAGGGCTCGAAGCCGTGGACGCCGAAGGTGCCGCGGGCGGTGTCCAGCGCGGAGAAGCTGAAGCGCCCCTCCTGACACGAGCCGCTGTTGAGGAACACCCGTGGACCTTCTTCGTGGCACTGAGCGCGGTGCGTGTGCCCGGTGACCACTATATCCGCGCGGTAATCTCTCGCGACGTCCAGGGCCCAGCGGCGAAACCGCTGATCGTTGCCCGAGTTGCTCTCGCTGAGGCGCTCGAGACCGCGGAACGCGCGGTACAGCGGATCCAGTCCAGCGCGGCGGATCCAGCCGCCGACCCAGACGCCGAACTCGCTGAGCCAGCGCGCCTTGCTGATCAGAAGATCGTGGTGATGGCCATGGGTGAAGAGCACTCGAGCGCCACCCGCGTCGAGCAGCCAGCGATCGGGGACGCCCTCCGCGGAGCCAGCGACGAGGTCGTGGTTGCCGTGGACATAGTGATAGTTCGAGCGCTCGAAGCGTCGGGCGATTGCCGAGTGTGCCTCGCGGGCCACCTTGAGCCCTCCCACCGCATCTCCTCGGCGCCGTGGGGTCAGCGTCTCCCAGATGTCGCCCAGCAGGACGACGCGCTCGAAATTATCCTCGAGGAAACGTAGGAAGCCGAGGAACTGACCCTCGTCGTGGCCGAACCAGTCGCAGGCGTCGCCTGCGCCGAGGTGGAGGTCACTGATGACTGCGATCTTCATGGACAAGTAGTGAGCGTGCGCCGCATGGATTGGCGCAACGACCCCGGGAGCTTCCCTCGGAGCGTTTGCGACAATCTCTAATATGACCTACGGACGGGCCGCGCGCATCCTAACAGGGGGCCGAAAACACCCGGCCAAGCAGGGTCGTCGCGAGCGGGCGCTCCCTCACCCCCTTGCCCGGCGGAACGCGCCCTGGCTATTTCACGCCCAGCTGGTCGAAGAGGAAGGCGTAGGTGTCCGCTCGGCGCTCCACCAGCTTCTCGACCATGTCGCCACCGCCGTGACCTGCGTTCGTCTCCATGCGGAACAGAACCGGGACGTCCGGCGACTTCTGCGCCGCCTGAATCGCCGCGGTGAACTTGCGAGCGTGCATCGGGTCGACGCGGTCGTCGCTGTCGGCGCTGAGCATGAGCAGAGCCGGGTAGGCGGTGTCGGCCTTCACGTGGTGGTAAGGCGAATAGGCGTAGAGCGCCTCGAACTGCGCGGGATCGTCTGCTGAGCCGTACTCCTCGATCCAGGTCTTGCCCGAGCCAAAGAGGTGGTAACGCACCATGTCGAGCAGCGGCACGCCGCACACCACTGCCTTGTAGAGATCGGGGCGCTGAGTCATCGCAGCGCCAACCAGCAGACCGCCGTTGCTCCCGCCGGAGATGGCCAGCCGATCGCTCTTCGTGTAGCCCTGCTGGACCAGGTACTCGGCGGCAGCGATGAAGTCATCGAACACGTTCTGCTTCTTGAGCAGCATTCCGGCGCGGTGCCATTCCTCCCCATATTCGCCGCCGCCCCGCAGGTTCGGCACGGCGTAGCCACCGCCCTTGTCGAGCCAGGCGAAGATGGAGGCCTCGAAGTCCGGGGTCTCGTTGATGTTGAAGCCGCCGTAGCCGTAGAGCACGAACGGCGTGGAGCCGTCGAGCTTGGTGCCCTGCTTCAGCACGACGAACATGCTGACCTTGGTGCCGTCCTTCGAGGTGTACCAGACCTGCTTCACCTCGAAGCTCTTGGAGTCGACCGGCACCTCCAGCTCGAAGTAAGGCTTGCTCTTGCCCGTCTTCACGCTCGTCTCGAACGTGGTGTACGGAGTCGTGAACGAGGAGAACGTGTAGTACGCCTCATCGTCCTCGGGGTTGCCCTTGAGGTTCGTGGCGCTACCGATGCCGGGGAGCTCGATGGTGCGGGTCAGCTTACCCGAGAGCTCGTGCAGCCGGAGTTCGGTGCTGGCGTTCTTGAGGTAGCTGAGTGCGAGCTTGCCGCCGACGACGGTGAAGCTCTCGAGCACCGCGTCGTCCTGCTCAGGCACGATCTCCCGCCAGTCCTCCAGGTCGGGGCGCCTCGGGTCGACCACGAGGATGCGCCCTTTGGGCCCCTCGTACTCGGTCTGGACGTAGAACTTGTTTTTCCATGCAAAAACATCGAACTTGGCGTCGAGCCCCACCACCAGCGGCTTGAACTGGTCGTCCTTCTTCTTCAGGTCCTTGTAGAAGACATCACGGCTGTTCCAGCCGTGGCTCTCGTAGACGAACAGCCAGCGGCCGTCTCGGGACACGTCGCCATGCAGGAAGCGCTTCGGATCATTGGTGCGCTCGTAGATCAGCTCATCCTGATCCGGCTTTTCGCCCAGCTTGTGGTAGCGGAGCTCAGCGTAACCCGGGAGCTCCGACTCCGGGATCTTCGGATCCGTGGGGAGCTTGACGTAGTAGAAGCCCTGGTTGTCGGGGCTCCACGATGGGTAGGCGTACTTCGCGCCATCGATCACCTCGGCCTCGCGCACCTTCCCCGTCTGCACATCCATGATGTGCAGCGAGGCTTCGTCTGCGTTGTTCTTGCTCAGCGAGTAGACGACGGTTTTGCCGTCGTACGAGGGTTCGACGAGCTTGAGCGCGATGCTGCCGTCGTCGCTCATGCTGTTCGGGTCCAGGAGAACCTTCGGCTCCGCAGCCTTGGAGGGTCGCCAGTACCACACCGTCTTCTCCTTTTCCTTGTGGCGACGGGCGAAGAAGTAGTGCTTTCCGCGGCGCTGGGGCGCCCCGACGAAGTCGATGTAGCTGAGCTCCTTGAGGCGCGAGATCAGCGCGTCGCGGCCAGGCAGCTTGCCCAGGTAGTCCCGTGTGAAATCGGCGTATTGCTTCATCCACGCTTGGGTCTCCGGAGACTCCTCGTCCTCCAGCCAGCGATATGGGTCGGCGACCTGCACGCCGTGGAGCGTGTCCACGACGGGGTCGCGCCTCGCGAGCGGGGGGCCGAAGTGAGGCTTTTCTGCAGGTTCGATCATGGCACTGGCTGTCGTGGAGGGGCTAGGGGCAGGAGCAATCTTGGGCTCCGCGGGCCCACCGCAAGCGCTCAACAGGGGCGCCCCGAGGCTCAGCAGGAGACCCAGGCGCTGGCGATCGAATACGCGGAAGCTACGTGCCATGCGCTGGTCATACCCCATCGAGTT
>JAGQIY010000938.1 GCA_020430865.1 Myxococcales bacterium | reverse complement strand
TCCCCTGCGCCCACCGCCTCGGCCGCGCGGTGTGGCTCGGACAGGAGCGCGACGTGCTGCTGTGCGCGAACCTCAACGGCGCCGCGCCGACCGCGTTCCTCCTCGCCCGCAAGGCCCAGCGCCAGCCGACGCTGGTGCTCGCCCACGCGCGCACGCGCTTCACCTCGCCCAACGTCGACGCCCACTTCGCCGCGGGCGAGGTCGTGGTCGTGTTCCTCGAGGACGAGCTCGAGATCGTCGCTGGCCAGGTGCAGCGCCGCCAGGTGCTCATCGCCCGCGAGCCCGTCGCGACCTACGGAGCCCCGGCGTTCTGCGTGCTCGTCGATCCCGACGGCGCGCGCGAGATCGACGAGGCCACCTACCGCCGGGTGCTCGCGAGCGCCGAGGCCGAGCTCGACCTCCTGCTCGACCTCACGACCACCGTCTCCGCCGGCCGACACCCGACCGGACGCCGCGAGGACGGCGCGTACCTCGAGGGCAGCGTGACGCCGCAGCAGGGGGCCGCCTACGCCGAGCTGATGGAGCGCCAGCAGGCCGTGCGCGCCGCGGAGGTCCGCGCCCTCAACGGCGTGAACCACCCCGAGAAGCTCATCGAGGCCGCGCGCCGCGAGCTCGACGTGAAGCTCAGCCGCTACGAGTGGCGCTCCACCGAGCTGCTCCGCGGCGACACGCCGGAGGCGAAGCGCTACTGGTTCCGCCCGCCCGAGGGCCTGCGCTGGGCGCTGCTACGGCCACGAGCCTGAGCCTCAGCCTCGTGGCGCTTCGCTGCCGCGCGGAGCCGCGCGCTCGGACGGGCGGGCGCGTCGAGCAGCTCCTGCATCTTGTGGAGAGCAGCGTCGGAGAGTTCCAGCGATGCGGGCTCGCCCGAGGCGTCCTCGGACGGAGTGGTCTCGTCGTTCTTCGTCATGGCTTGAGCACCTCGAGCAAGTCGCCAGCGAGCACCTCGCAGGTGAGGCGCACCTGGTCCGCGTCCATCACGGGCTGGGCCGCTCGCGCGGCCATGACGGCCCCTTCGCCGCCTCGGTTGCCGAAGAGCTCGGCGAAGAGTTCCAGCGCTCGAGCGCCCGTGGTCGCGCTGCGTCCGTCGCCCAAGATCGAAGTGAGGCGTCGCGCGAGATCCTCGGTCGCGATGCCCTGCAGGATGCGGAGCACGTCGAGCGCGTCCTTGTCGTTCGCGCGCGCCGAGCCGCGCCGCTCGTGGATCTTGAACATCTTCGCGACGAGGAGCGCGCCCGGGCCAGCGACCTTCGCCCGGACGATCCGCGGATCCTCGGCGGGCTCGAGCGAGGCGATGTCGTGCTCGGCGACGTCGACCAGCACGCCCTCGAGCCCGTCCACCTTGCGGGCCGCGCTGACGCCGTGTCCTGGGAGCCGCGCCGCGCGTCGGCCGGTGCCCGGGCTGACGGTCGTCGGGACCAGCAGGTCCACCTGAACGTCGATGTCGAGCGACGCGGAGGTCCGCCGCCGGGTCTTCCAGATCCCGACGGCGCTCGTGGACCCGTAGAAGCCCGCGCCCTCGAGCGCCTGCTCGAGCGGCGGGATCTCGGCGAGCAACGTCGGGTCGAGGGCGAGGTCCGCGTCGGTCGTGTACTCGGCCACGCCGAGGTCGGCGTCGCCGGTGTGCAGGTAGATGGCCTGGGCGCCGACGAGGATCGTGGCGTCGCGGTGCTCGCCGAGGGCGTCGAGCGCGTCGAGGAGGACCCTGCGCGCGATGACGTAGAGCTCATCCACGCCACACCTCCTCGTGCGCCGCCATCCACTCCATCAGCGCCTCCGCCTCGGCGGGCGAGCGCCCCGGCCCGGAGAGCAGGTCGGCGACGACCACGGGGAGCCTCGCGATGCGCAGCCCGTCTCGATCCTCGGCGCGGTCGAAGAGCGAGCCGTCCTCGGGCTGCAGGAGCACGACGTTCGCGCCAGCGTCGGCCGCTCGGAGCCCCAGGGCCTTGCCGGCACCCTCCGGGTCCTCGACATAGACGGACGCGAGGCGAGTGGGCGCCACGGGGGCGATGCCCGCCGCCGCGGCGCTGCCGGTGACGAGGTACGGGAAGGCGGCGTCGCGGAGGCCGTCCCACAGGCTCTTCAGCCCGCGCGGGGCGAGCCAGGTGCTTGCAGTGGTGCGGCTCTCGAGCGGCGCCTCCTCGGACCAGCGCAGCAGCAGCTTTCGCCAGTCGACGCGCTCCACTTGGCCCCGGGAGTTCCGGTCCACGATGGCCTCGCGGTCGAGCATCCCGAGCAGGCGCGAGACGTAGCCAGGGTCGGTGTCGGCGGCCGCCGCGAGCTCGCGCACCCCGATGGGGGGCGTGGCGCGCGCGAGGGCGCAGACGACCCGCCCCGCCTTGGTCCCGCGCAGCGTGAAGCGCCGCTCCTCTGGCCAGGGGTTCGACTCGGCGCCGCTCGTGGCGATGAAGAGGCCGGGCTCGTCCAGCACGAGGCGCACGTTGCCGGTCTGATCGACGTAGCTCGCCCCCTCGTCCTCGATCGCCTCTCGGACGCCGCGCGAGAGGTAGGGCGCCGCGACGAGCAGCGGGCGGTCCTTCGGGAGCTGCCGGGCCCTGCGCGGGTCAGGCCGCGAGAGCGGCGACACCGGGAGCTCACGCGAGCGCCCCTCCTTCGAGGTGATCCGCAGGCGCGGAGCGCGGCCCGAGCCAGCCACGCGCTCGACCTCCCACCCGGGCGGGAGGCGCTCCTGAAGCACCCGCGAGGTGCTTGTGATGAGGCTGTTGTCCGAGATGCTCATGTTGCGC
>JAGQIY010000937.1 GCA_020430865.1 Myxococcales bacterium | reverse complement strand
GCGATCTGTGAGCGGCCGCCAGCCTGGCACGCGACCACCAGCGGCGCGTCCGTGGCGAAGGTGGCCAGCGCCACCGCCACGAAGTCGCGGTTCGGCGCGAAGCCCTCCTCGCCCGCGTGCATCACGGGGATGTTGAAGGCCAGAGGGGGGTGACCGGCCGCGAACTCGATGCAGCTGCGCACGTCGAGGTAGGTGTATCCATCCGCCAGAGCCTCGAGTGCTCGCTCGAGTCCGACCCGTTCCACGCTCATCTCGATCTCCGTAGCAGGATCCCTCGTGCGCGTCTGCCGAGCCTTGGAGTATGGTGATCCGGTTTGAAATGCGTGAACTAGTCCCAGGTGAGCTTCGACTGTTGCCGCTGGGTGGTCTCGGTCAGGTGGGGATGAACTGCCTGGCGTTGCAGGCGCCCGAGGGCGTGCTGCTGATCGACTGCGGTACTTGCTTTCCCGAGGGTGACTACGGCGTCGACGTGATCCACCCCGACTTCAGCTGGCTGCACTCCGCCGCGAAGCAGCGCCGCCTGCTCGGCGTATTCCTCACCCACGGGCACGAGGATCACATCGGGGGCCTTCCGTATTTGCTGCGGCGCTCGAACGTCCCGGTCTGGGGGCCGCCTCATGCCCTCGCGATGGCCAGGCGCCGCCTGCGAGAGCACGACTTCGATGACGCCTCCCTCAAGCTGATCCCTACGGAAGTGCGTAAGCGCTACGACATCGGACCCTTCACGGTGGAGTCGTTCCGCGTCACCCACAGCATCTGCGACGCGACCGCGCTGGCGATCGAGACCGGCGCCGGGTTGGTGGTCCACTCCGGCGATTTCAAGCTGGATCCGGCGCCGCCGGACGGAGAACTGACGGATCTCGATGGGTTGCGCGCCCTGGGCAGCCGCGGCGTTCGGCTCCTGCTCAGCGACAGCACGAACATCGACACGGTCGGTCACACCCTGAGCGAAGCCGAGGTCGCGGAGGCGCTGGACGCGCAGATAAAGACGGCGCTGGAGCGCGTCGTGATCGGCCTCTTCGCCTCGAACATCCAGCGGCTGATCACCATCGGGCGCATCGCGCGGGAGCGTCGACGTCGGATTTGCCTGCTGGGACGCAGCCTGATCACCCAGGTGGAGGTGGGGCTCTCCTTGGGCCGACTGGACTGGCCGAGTGATCTGCGGATCGCGCCCGAGCAGGCCCAGAGTTTCCCCAAGGATGAGCTCTTGGTCCTGGCTGGGGGCACCCAGGCGGAACCTGGTTCTTCCTTGTATCGGCTCGCGCGGGGGGAGCACCACCAGCTCAAGCTCGCGCCTCGAGATCGGGTGATCTTGAGCAGCCGAGTGATCCCGGGCAACGAGCGTGAGGTGTCGAGGCTGCACGACGACTTCTTGCGCCTCGGCGTCGATCTGGTGAATCGCCACACGGATCGTCAGATCCACGCCAGCGGCCACGCCGCGCGAGAAGAGCAGACGGAGCTGGTGCGTGCGCTGCGTCCGGAAGCCTTCATGCCGGTCCACGGCACTCTGCACCACCTGACGCGTCACGCCGAGCTGGCCCGCGAGCTGGGGGTGGAGCAGCGGCTGGTGATCGAGAACGGCAACTCGGCGCTGCTCACCGAGACCAGCCTGGAGCGCGACGTCGACTTCAACGCGGGGTCTATTTCCGTAGGGTATGGGGGGAGAGCGCTCGACGCCGAGAGCCTGCGGCGCCGACGTGAGCTGGGCCGCGCAGGCGTGATCTTCGCGAGCCTCGTTGTGGACGATCGCCTCAGGACGCTGGCGGCCCCGGCTGTCAGCGCGCGCGGGCTGCCGGGACTGGACGATGAAGAACCGGTGCTGCGGCGCCTCGGCAAGGATCTCGAGCGGGCGCTGAAGAACCTGTCCAAGGGCAACCGCGAGCGCCGCGCCAGCGAGGTCGAAGGGGAGCTCGCGCGAGTGCTGCGTCGCGCAGCCGAGGACGTGTGCGGCAGCCGTCCCCGAGTGGAGCTCCACCTGATTTGGCGCTGAGCAGGACTTTTGGGCCAGGTCGCGGTAAGGGACACGGGATGCGAACGCTGAAGGC
>JAGQIY010000097.1 GCA_020430865.1 Myxococcales bacterium | reverse complement strand
TCTGAACTTCGGCGTGTTCACGACGACCGGTGCCGAGGTGGACGGGCTCGAGATCTTGGACGAAGGCCCGGGGCGAGCGCTCACGCGCTGCGCCGGCGCACAAGATACCCAGAGCTGCCTGGCGAGCGAGATCTGCGAGTACGGCTACTGTCGAGACGCGGCCGCGCGGGTGCCCGTGTTGCCAGCGGCCGCGGATCGGGACGCCCTGGTCAGCTACCTGGGCGCGCGCTTCCAGTACCTCTACGGACCGCAAGAGAACCGGGCTCGAGACTTGCCCGCCGCGCTCACCGAGATCGAGGCCATGCGCGCAGCGCCCGACGCACTCACCTTCTGGACGCGTTACCGCTCGGCAATTGGTCGGCTCCACGATTGGCACACCACGAGCTCGGGCATCGATGGCTTCATCCTTGAAGACCTGCAGCCGCTGTCGGTCTGCTTCATCGAGGGCACGGCGGACGTGAGCAGCCAAGCCGCGCCCAGCAGCAGCGAGTACCTGGACATCCTGGTTTCGCACGTTGGCAAGGGCAATACCCTGGGGCTCCATCAAGGTGACCGCCTGGTGCGCGTCGACGGTCGGCATCCGATCGAGTGGGCCCGCTCCTTGATCAACGTCGACCCGGGTTACTGGACCGCATCGAACCATGTCACCCACGCCGAGCACACGGTGCGGCTGCGGGACCTGATCGCCAAGTTCGCTCATCGGATCGAGGTCGTGCGTTGCGATGCTGCTCAGGGCAGCTGTAGCCCGACCACCGAGACCATCGACATCGACTCCCTTCCGCCCGCTCCCGCCGATGCGGAGCAGGACATCGGCTGCGACAACCGTCCGGTGCTCCACCTGGCCGATGCCCCCGAGAGCCACAGTCGCGGCGCTACTGCTCAAGGTATCGTGGTCGAGAGCGACTCCAGCGAGGCGATCTACGGCCTGCTGTGGAGCTCGCTGCTGGTTCAGGGCAACCAAGGCGTGGGGAGCCTGCTGAATGGCGCTGTGGACACCTGGAAGGCCCAGGCGCGCGGCGTGATCCTCGACCATCGCACGGGTTTTGGCGGCACCAGTCTCGGGCCTGCGATCCTCTGGAACCTGGTGCGCGAGCGCACGCCACTCGACGTGTTCCTGTTTCGGAACCAGAGCGCGCAGCCTCCGGTGTCACCGAGCGAGGGGCTGAGCTTGTTCAACCAGCTCTTGTCGACGGGCGCCATGGAGTACGCCGGGAGCTCCGAGGCTCGCACCGACCTGCCAGTTGCGCTGCTGACCCACCTCGACGGTTCTGCCAGCGACTGGTTGCCGCTCGGAATCAAGGGCGCGCCCCGCGCGAAGGTGTTCGGTCCGTACCAGACCGCGGGAGGCTTCTCCACGCTGTTCACCTTCGGCTACTGGCTGGGACTCGGGTACTCGATCGCCGTGGGGGACACGCTGCACTTCTCGGGGCAAATGCTCAACGGTCACGGCGTGGAACCGGACGTCGTCGTGCTGCAGACCCAGTCCGATCTGCTGGCTGGCAGGGACAGCGTGTACGACGCCGCGCTCGGCTGGGTGCGACAGGAGCTTTCCAAATGAGTTTCAAGACGTGGATCGCCCTGCTGGGGGCGAGCGTAGCGCTGTGTGCGGCGGCGTGCGGCTCAGACGAGCGTTTCGACGCGAGTCAGGTCGCGGGCAGCGGTGGCAGCGATGCGGGCACCGGGGGCGACGCTGGCAGCGCGGGTCTGGGAGGTGGCGGCGGGAGCGCGTCGGTGCGCCGCAGCGTCAGCCAGAGGAATCCCTACGGAAATGTGGCAGAGAGCGACAACCTGCTCTGGGATGGCGACTTCGAGTGGCACTCGGCGTTCTCGTCCCAGTATGGCTGGGTCACGCCCTCGCTGCTCGGGCGGTATCAGCCGACCACCCTCGATCGGATCAGCGTCGGCCCCCAGTGCCGAAGCGGGCTGAAGTGCGCCCCGCTCTCTCGGCTCTCCACGATCCTGGGGGTCGCGGTCTCGCCCACGAACGCAGCGGTGCTCGCCTCGGTGTGGGCGAAGCCGGTCAGCGGCGACTGCGCGGACGTCGAGGTGGGGCTGATCGGCTGCTTCGACTCGCGGGAGCCGGAGGTCGCGTTGACGCCGGCGGCGGCGCCGGATGCAGGCGGGTGGTGCGAGTATCGTGGCCACTTCGACCCGCGTGAGCGCGCCACCTGCATGGCGGTGTCCACGCTTCACAAGGACTCCAGCATCACCCTGGTGGACGATGCGGTGATCAAGGCCGCTCCCGAGAATGCGTCGATCGTACGCTCCAATCGCAAGCTATCCGCCCGCATGCGACTCGAGGTGCCGAGGTGGCAGGCCGGCATGCGCGAATGGGTTCGACCCGGACAGAAGCCGGCTACGCGAGCAGGCGACGCGCTACGCGCCTGGCTGAGCCGTCACCAACGAGGAACGCAGCTGTGAGCCTTCGAGCGCCATGCGCGGGCGTCGCCGCCTTGAGTGTGCTGATGGCGAGCTTCGGCGCTGCCGCCTCGGAGCTCGACGCCAGCGGAAGCTTGCGCTTCGATCCAGAGGCCAGGGTGACCCTCGGGTGGGATGACGATGCGAGCATCAAGGGCCTGGGGTGCGAGGGCTGTGACCTTCGGACCTCGAGTGGAGACTCCGAACTCCCGCTCCAGGGCGGCGGCTTCTTGCTGCTGGACACCGGCGAGGGCACGCTCTCCATACCGCTGTTGGGCATCGACATCGACGCCAGCACCCGTGGCCGGTTTCGCGCCTCGCTTTGGGTCAGGCACTCCCGCCTCGACGCGCGAGTCGTCAGGAAGACCGGGCTGGTCAGCGACGAGCTGCCGCTCTACCCCACCGGCCGCATGACCAGCGACGGTTGGCTGGAGCTGGAGAGCGGCGACATCGACATCGATGGATCGCGTCTGGACGACCTCAGCCTCGACCTCGCGGGGCGGGACGTGCAAGTCGATGGTTTCGAGCTGAGGCTGGTCGGTGGGTTCCACGAGGAAACTCCCTGCAGCGGAGCCTTCGACCCCGCATGCGGCGTCGACGAGCTGTGTGTGGCCGAGCGCTGCCGCGATCTGAACCAGCTCGTGCCTCCGCTCCCGGCGGCTTCCGATCGCGCCTCGGTCGCGGACTACCTGATGGCTCGCGTGCGCTGGATGTTCGGCGGCCGCCTATCCCGAGAGCGCTTCATGCCTCGCGCTCTCGCCGAGATGGAGGGCATGAAGACCGCCGAGAGCGCCGCGGCGTATTGGCAAGCCTACGAGCGAGGCGTTCGCTACCTACACGACGCCCACACCGTGCTGCGCAGCACGTTGCGCGGCGTGAGGTCCACGCGTCGCCTCGGCGCTTGCTTCATCGAGGGCAGGGCGGATCTGAGCCAAGGCGTCTGGGCGAGCGAGCCGGGCTACGCCGACATACTGGTGAGCCACGTCGCCGAGACGAACAACCTCGGCCTACATCCCGGCGATCGCCTGGTGGCGGTCGATGGCCAGCACCCCGTGGTCTGGGCGCGTTCCATCTTCAGCGTCAACTCGCGGGCGCGGACGTCCACCGACCCTGACGTCTACGGCGAGTTCGTGGAGCTGCTTCAAGATCAGATCTCGAACTTCGCCCGCACCTTCAGCGTCGTGCGGTGCGACCCGCAGACGTTGCAGTGCGCTGACCACGTCGAGACGCTGAGAGTCACGGACATCCCGCCGACCGACGCCGAGATGCCCAGCTGCGACAATCGTCCGCTGCTGCATCAGGCCGCGCCCCCAGAGGGGGCGCCCCTGCACCGCTTCGACGTCCCCTGGCTCAGCGTGGTGGCGGATGCTCTCCCCGAGGAGAAGGTCTACGGCGTGACCTGGAACGACCTGCTGCCCGAGGAGGCGAGGTTCTTCAGGGAGGCGAACCAGACCTTTCGTCAGGATGCTCGCGGCGTGATTCTGGATCATCGTACCGGCAACGGCGGGGTGCTGGACGCGCCAAGCGCGATCACCGAGCTGGTGCGGGAGAAGCAGCTGCTCTCCATCGGGACCTTCAAGAACCTCGCTGGCGATGAGTACCCCGCAGACGCAGCAGGCGGGGAGGCGCTCTTCGACCGCCTGCTGTCCCTCGGCGGTGCCGGGCTGGCCTACGAGGTCGGTTCCAGTACCCCGGATCTCGAACTCCCCGTCGCGCTGCTGATCCACCGCGACACGTCTGCCAGTGATTGGTTGCCGCACGGAATGAAGGGGGCTCCGAACGTGAAGATCTTCGGCCCTCACGAGACGGCGGGCGCGTTCTCGTCGTTCTACCAGTTCGACTACTGGTCCGGCTTCGGTTCACAGCTCGCGAGCGGGGACACCGTCACGTTCGATGGCCAGCTGATGATTGGGCACGGGGTCGCCCCGGACGAAGTCGTGGAGCACACGCAGAGCAGCCTGCTGCAGGGCGTGGACGCGCCGTACCAGCGCGCGCTGGAGTGGGTGAGGAGCAATCTCAAATGATCACGCGAACCCTCTGGCTGCTGACCTTCGCCTGTGCGACGCTCGTCTCCCTGGGCTGCAGTGACGAAATGTATGCCCAAGAGGGCGTTCGGGGGCCCGCCAACGACGCTGGCCTCGATGCACCGACGCAGGACGCCAGCGGGGACGCGCAGCACCCCGACGCAGTGCGCACCCTGGAAGTGCGAAATCCCTACGGCAACGTGCAGGCCGTGGACAATCTGCTGATCGACGGCGACTTCGAGTTCAGCGACCACCAGGGCCAGTACGGCTGGTTGAGCTTCTCCAGCTACGGATTACAGCTGGAGACCGGTGGGCTGTGTCGCTCGGGAAGCACGTGCGGTCGCCTGACCCGGAATCGCCGCATGCTCGCCTACGCCGTGGCAGCGCAGAACCAACCCATGGCGCTCAGCCTCTGGGTCAAGCCGAAGAACGGCGACTGCGCCGCTGTTGCGGTCTATGCGATCGGCTGCATCTCCGACGACACGCCGGTCTTTGCCGAAGCCAAGTCGGCCGCAGACCAGCCGGGCGCTGACGGTTGGTGTGAGTTGACGGCTCGCATGGCGACGGTCGACGAGCAACCCTGCCTGTACCTTGAGAATGCGAGCGACGACGACGTGCTGATCGATGACGCCGTGCTCGAGACGGCGCCGGAGGCTCGAGTGCTTCCTCCCAGCGCTCGAGCGCAGTCTCCGCTCCCGCCGAAGGTCCCGGTCGCGCGCTACTCCCGCATTCGGAAGACCGCGGAGCAGGCGCGCCGCCGTCGACGCTTCTGATTGTTCGCCGCTCAGGGAGCCTTGCCTTCGAGCAACCAGAGCACGCCCGACCGGCATCCCAGCGCGTAGCGTCCGTTGCCGACGGCGATCAAGCTGACGGGCGCTTCGCAGCTCGCACCCTCGACGAAATGCAGACTGCCGTCGGGATCGACGATGCCGAGGCCGAGGCCCGCTCGTGCAAAGGCGAAGCGGCCACTCGCGTCTGCGAGGACTGGCGAGTTGCTGACCGGACTCGGCGTCGTGGTCCCCGGTTCGAGCGACACACGCATGGCTTCCGCTCCCGCGCGGTCGTGGCGCAACAGCAGTCCGTCGCTCGTCCAGGTCAATGTATTTCCGTCTGGCAAGGCTACCGGGCTGGCCAGCGCGCTCGAAGCCTGAAGACTCCAGCGTACGTGCTGGGTCAGCGTTGGCAGGTCGATGTCCAGCAGCCTGCTGCCTCCGACGATGGTCAAGAGGTGTCGGCCACGTACCACGCCTCCGGTCGGCGGCCCTCCCAGGCCCGCGATACGTCGCGGGGGGTGAGGGGAACGCCAGCGCAGCAGGTCGCCCGCGTTGGTCAGCGCCAGCACGTCTCGATCCTTGCCGAGCAGGGCGACCACCTTCGAGTGGGTTCGCGCGGTGTCGAGCAACCGCCCGTCGGCGGAGACCCGCAACAGGCGCGTCGACAGCGCCACGATCACGCTGCCGTCGGGCATGGGCAGGAGATCCGCGCTGGGCGAGTAGCCCGCTGGGAGCTGGAGCAGGAAGCGCCGCTTGCCGCTGGATCCGAAGCCGAACAGCTGGTTCTCCGCGTTGAGCACCACGCGCGTGCCATCGCTCGCGAGCACGGGCTGTACGACCGCCGGCGATTTCCCTGTGGAAGCCGACCAGAGCTGCTTGCCGTCTCTCGCTAGCTGGACCAGCTCCGGGTCCAGCGTCGCGATCACCAGTCGGCCTTCGGCGTCGCTCAGCATGCCCGTGGTGATGCCGCCGGTGACGCGTAGCTCGCGACGCACCGCGAGCGCCCTGGGCAGCGGATCCGGCGTGAGTCCGCTGCGACCCACGTCGCTCCGCGCCATGGTCGTCGCTCCCCGGGGTTGACCCACGCGCGTACGCTTCGCGTACGCCGGGTTGGTCGCCCAGGCTGCGGGAGCGATGGTGGCGAGTGCCAGGATGCAGAGGACGACGCGGGATGTAGACATGGGACTACGGGTTCGAGCTGTTGGTCGGAGCGGCGGCGCTGGGCGCGGCAGGAGCCTTGGGCGGCTGCGGTCGCGCTTGGGCGTGCTCCTTGTGACGCGCCGGCTTGGGCGCGCTGGTGGGGGACGGGGCGGCCGGTTTCACGATGCGCACCGAGTAGCGCTCGAGCCCTGCCGGCGCGATGCGTGGGTGGGGAAGCGGAGCTGCCGGGTCTGGTATCACCCGGAGCTTGACGCACAGCTTTCCACTCGCACCAGGGACCGTGAGCGGGCTCTTGGCGTCGGTTTCTCCCAGCGTGACCTGAGTGGACGCCGGGTAGAGTCGTGTGGGGATACGGTCCGCCGGTCCGCCCAGCGGGGTGACTTCGAGCACCGATCCTCGAGTCCGCGCGGAGAGCTCGCTGACCTCCAGGGAGAAGGCCTCCGGACTCTCGTGGCACAGCACATCGACGTCCTGCATCCAGGCCAGGCGCCCCACCACTGGACGGTCGGTCGGGACCTGGACTGCAGACTGCTCCGTGTCGTTGGGCTCCCGCTCGTCGTAGCTGGTGTCGGCCTCGTCCAAGCTCAGCACGTAGCGGTCGGAGACGTTCTCGATCAACGGCGGTGCGCCGCTCTCTTCGTAGCGGTCTCTGTCCTGGGTCAGCATCAGCCAGTACGAGCCGGCCGGGAGCGCCAGTCGCGGTAGCTCGAGATCCAGCTGGGGTCTGCCGTTGCAGTAGCGTCCGAGCGCCTGCTCCTCACCCACGCGGAAGATGCTCAGGCAGGTCGCGAGGTTGGGCAGCGCGCTGACGTGAATCCCCACCTCGGAGCCTCGAGTCGTGACTTCGTAGAAGTCACGGTCCGCCATGTCGTGCTCCATGCGTTGCCCCAGGAAGCCGCGCATCTCCTTGCCGAACGGAAGCAAATTCGCCTGAGCGGCCGTGTCGTTCGGTTCGAGTTCGCTGCCGGTGAACTCCGGGACACGGGTCAGATCCTGGTACAGCCGAAAGCCACCGTAGCCCAGGACTCCCAGCACCGCCACGATCCCCAACCACAGCACCTGATCGCGCCGCTTGAGCTTGCGTTCGTAGCGCTCCACCTCGTCGCGCGTGGCCGCTGCGTCTGGGCGCTCGAGCTCCCGCATGTGACCCGAGTCGAGCAGGTAGTCGACCCCGCTGTTCATGCCCTGGCTCTCCAGCTCGCCGACCAGGGCTGCCTGCAAGTCGGTCACCGACTGGAAGCGAAGCGCTGGATCCTTCGACAGGAGTCGCATCACGATGCGGTTCATGCCGTCGGGGATGCTCAGCTCAGGAAAGCGATGACTCGGGGCCTGGGCGTCGTCGGTCAGGTGCTTGGTCAGGACGCCGACGGGAGTCGCCGCGTCGAACACCGGCTTCCCCGTGAGCGCTTTGTACATCAAGGCGCCCAGCGAGTAGACGTCGCTGCGCTGATCCACCGCTTCCCCGCGCACCTGTTCGGGCGACATGTAGTAAGGGGTGCCGACGATCGCTCCGCGGGAGGTGACCTCGAGCATCTCGGACGACTCGCGCAGCTTGGCCAGGCCGAAGTCGAGCACCTTCACTATCTCGCCTTCGCGGGTCTGAAGCACGATGATGTTCTCGGGCTTCAGATCCCTGTGGATCATGCCCTGACCGTGGGCTTCGGCGAGCGAGCTGCAGATCTGGATCGTGAGACGCGCGACCCGGTTGGGGTCGAGGCGTCCGGAGTCCTCGATCAGACGGCCCAGATCCCTCCCGTCCAGGTACTCCATGGCGAGGTAGGTGAGCCCGTCGCTGGTGCCGAAGTCGAAGACCTGGACCGTGTTGGGGTGAGAGAGCTTGCTGACCATCAGGGCTTCGCGCTTGAAGCGGCCCACGAGCTCGCTGTCGCTGGTGAGTTCGCCGGTGAGCAGCTTGAGCGCCATCAGCTTGCCGATCCGCACGTGCTCCACCTTGTACACGACGCCCATGCCGCCGCGCCCGATTGGGCTGACGATGCGGTAGCGGTCAGCGATCACCATGCCCAGCAGTGGATCGGCGATCTTCTCCGCGTGGGCGCCCTCTCGTCGCGCCGGGGCGGAGTGATCGAGCGCGCTCCCGCACTGGTTGCAGAAGCGCGAGGCGGGGGAGTTCTCGCTGCCGCAGTCCGGGCAGGTGGTGACCAAGCGCTGGGTGGTCGCCGAGTTCACTTCGTGCCCTCGAGGATGAACTCCGCGTCGACCTCGGGCACGGTCTGACCCCTGCGTGGCCCAGGCACGCCGCGGGTGAACTCCCCGAACACGGTGATCCGGTCGCCGCTCTCGATTGGCGTGTCGCCAGCGTAGACGACGCGCGCGAGGCACGGGCTCGCGGCGCACTGTCCGCTGACGTCCAGCAGCAAGATGTTCCGGTGCTCGCTGGAGCGCGCGTCCGTGACCTTGCCGGCCCACGCCACCTTCGAGCCAGCGGTCTTGCCGAGCTGCTGGATCACGCTGGCGTAGCCGGCAAGCTTTGCCTTCCGGAACGACTTGGCCGCGTCCTCGAGGCTGGCGACGCGCTTGACGTGGATTGGCACGTAGCGCGGCGCGTGCTTCTCCAGGCTGCCTTTCACCTGGATCGTCGTCTCTCCGGTGGTCGAGACGTTCATCACCTGCGAGAACGAGCCATCGGGCTGGCGCTTGATGGTGCGGCCAGCGACCGTGACCTCGACGTCGGGTTGCGTCGTGCCAGCCAGCAAGAAGCGGGGCTCGGCGATCGTGATGCTCTTCAGCGGGGCCTCCACCACCAGCGGCGCGATGCCGATCTGCACCTTCGCCGTGCCGGACTCGGCTGCCGAACCCGGGGGCGTCACGCGGTAGCTGAGCTCACGCTCGAGCCGCTCCACGCTCTTGGCCGGACCGGTCAGCTGCTGAGTGACGTCCTCTGTCCAGCGTCCCTTGCCGTCCGCGTCGAGCTCGACTGCCTTGCCCTCCACCTCGACCTCGGTGCCCGGACGTGCCTCCACGGCGAGCGCGAGCTTTGGCGGATCCTCCTGCAGAGCTGCGATGTCCACCTTCACCCGATAATCCACGGGGATTTGTAGCTTCACGATCTCAGGCTTGCTGCCCGGACGGGTCAGCTGCAAGGCGAGTTCGTGATCTCCGACGCTCAGCGGTTGATCGAGCTGAAGCGTCGCGCGCCCCGAGGCGAAGCTGGCCTCGTCAGGGCTCGACTCTAGCTTGACCTTGCTCTGGTCCGGGCACGCGAGACAGCTCAACTGCAGCTGCTCCTTGCCGTCCTTGGCGCTCTCGAGCCGCGCGCTGATCGGCGTGGTCGGCTTCAGCACGAACCACAGCGCGACGCCGCCGATCAGGATCAGGACCGCGAAACCAACCAGCAGCCAGGGCCATATCGCGCGACCCTGGGGAACGCCTGCGGGCTGTGGCGGCGCGCTGGGTTGCGGAGGTGCCTCGGCGGGGGAGGCGACTGGCTGCGCGGTCGCCGGCGCTTGTCCCGGGTGAATCGGGGCGATGCCGGGCATGGCGACGCCGAGCATGGTGCGCTTCTCCGAAGCGACGGAGGATGGAGGCGCGTTGCCCGTGGGTGCGATGCCGGGCATGGCGACGCCGAGCATGGTGCGCTTCTCGCTCAGCAGCTGTGGCGCCGCGGTGCTCGAGGCCGGGGCTGCCGCAGGAGGCGGGGCCGGCAGGTTGCCAGCGCTCGCCTGGGACTGGCGCACGGCTTCCGCCTGTGCTGCGAGCTGCTCGGGATTGACGGGCGCGATGCCGAGCATGGTGCCCTTCGCGAGGTCTGGGCCGCTGCGGGGCGCCTGGGGAGCGCCCTGCAGCGGAGGCATGCCGAGCATGGTGCCCTTGGCTGGTTTCTCGCTGCCGTGGGGAGATGGTGTGCCAGGGCTCACCGCAGGCATTCCCAGCATGGTCGCCTTGCCGAGCGCCGTCTCGTTCGGCGCGGTGCTGGTCTGGGGCGCCTCGGCCTCGGGTAGCGGAGCGGCGTACTGCAGCTGAGTGCGGAGCAGGTTCGGGGTTCGCGCTGCGGCAGCGCCTTGCTGCGCCGCTTCCTGCGGGGGCGGAGCCGGGCCTGGCCGTGCGGCGGACTGGGGTGCGGCCGCGGGTGCTGCTTCTGCGGGGATACGAGGCGTCTGGGGCGGCAAGAGCTGCGTGCCTCCAAGGTTCGGCTCGGGGCCCTTGGGCGCGGCCCCAGCGCTCCTCTCCCCCAACCCTGGATCCGGCAAGGTGCTGGACACCTGGCTCGGTGCGCCCTGCTGCTCCGTGATCGATGGCACTCCCATGCGCGTCTGCGCGAGGTCCGACTGACCCGGGCGACGTGTCTCCGGCGCCCCTTCGAGGGAGCCCCCACACACCACGCACTGGGCCGCATAGGCCTCGTTCGTGCTCCCACAGCTGGGGCAGACCCGCATCGCACGCACTATAGCCCTGTTTTGGGTCCGGGGTGGATTCCGGGCGGGGCTCGAACTCTACCGCTTCCTCCCAACTGCTCAGAGCTTGGCCCAGCGCGCTGGGGGAGGGTATGGCAGGCGTTGGCCAGACCACCTCTGGAACCGCTTATGTTGGCAAAACGCATCATTCCCTGCCTCGACGTGCGCGACGGACGTGTCGTCAAGGGAGTGAACTTCGTGAATATCCGCGATGCTGGCGATCCGGTGGAGTGCGCGGCGCGCTATGACGCCGATGGCGCGGACGAGATCACGTTCCTCGACATCACCGCCAGTCATGAGGCGAGGAGCGCCTTGCTGGACGTGATCCGTCGCACGGCCGACGTCGTCTACACGCCGCTGACCGTGGGGGGCGGCGTGAGCACCGCAGCGGACGTCAAGGCCCTGCTTCACGCGGGCGCGGACAAGGTGAGCATCAACACCGCGGCGGTGCGCCGACCCGAGTTCATCGAGGAGGTGTCCGGGGCCTACGGCGCTCAGGCCATCGTGGTTGCCATCGACGCGCGGCGCCGAAGCGACGGCGGCGAGGGCTGGGAGGTGTTCACCCATGGCGGTCGCAAGCCAACTGGAATCGACGCTCTACAGTGGGCGGCGGAGATGGAGCGCCGGGGCGCGGGGGAGATCCTGCTGACCAGCATGGATCGCGATGGCACCCAGGTGGGCTATGACATCCCGCTGACACGCGCCGTCGTCGATACCGTGGGGATCCCGGTGATCGCGTCGGGTGGGGTCGGCGAGCTGGAGCACCTGCGAGAGGGCTTCGTGGAAGGCGGCGCAGATGCCGCGCTGGCGGCCTCGATTTTCCATGACGGAATGCATTCGATTCGCGAGGCGAAGCAGTACCTGAGAGCGCGCGGAGTGTGCGTCAGAGAGGACCATCAATGACTGTCAACCTGGAACAGATCGTCGTGGCGGGAGAAGCGCGCAAGGCTTCGGTGGCGGGCGAGGTCGCCGGATACCTGATCCTGCTGGCAGCCGATCAGCTGCTGCGCGCACCTCGTGAGTTCGGCTCGACAGACCTCGTGCTGGACGAGCGCGGCTCGGTCGGTGTCGAGCACGGGGTGGCCTGCGAGAGCGAGCTGGCAGCAGATCTCTTGCGGGAGAGCCTGGGTGAGCTGCTCGGGGTGTCTCGCCCGTTGCCTCCAGCGCTGCTGCGGGCCACGCGCAAGAGCAGTGACGTTGGCGACCTGATTCGTGAGCTCGAGGCTGCGCTGATCCCGGTCAACCGCGCGGCAGCGAAGCGCGCGTTGGCCCGCCTGTACCGCGAGGTGAAGCTCGCCGAGCAGACCGTCGGCGCCCGCGAGGTCCGGCGTCCGCTGGCCGATCCGGTCCGCCGCAAGCGCCCGCAGCCCGCGAGCCGGCGAGGGGAGCGGGCGCCCGTCGAGGCGAAGCGCCCAGCCGAGCGTGAGCCGCGCTCCGCTGAGGATTCACCTGTGGAAAAATCTCAGCGACCCGCGCCAGCACCTCGCGAACCGCTGCTGAGCGGTCGAACGGATCCTGCGCCGCCGCGCTGGATCGAGGACGAGCCGAGCTTGCCACCGCCGCCGAGAGTGCCCGCGCTGCACTATCCGGAGCTGGCACAGGAGCCGGAGGAGGTCACCGCTCAGCAGCCGGTGGTCGCGCGGCGCATCGCCCGGCAGATCGACGAGGACAGCCAGTGGTTCGAGGCTGGCTCCGAGGGCCTGGTGTTCGCGGAGGGTGAGGCGACGGAGCGGGTGCCGGCGGTGGGGGTCGAAGACGACCCCTTCCGCGTCGCCTTCGAGGAAGAGTCCGCCGCGGTGGAAGTGGCGCCGGCGGCGCCGGGTGAAGAACCAGAGTCGCCCGGCGCCCCCCCCGTACCCGGCTCGAGCCGAGTGCGCGATCGACGCAGCGACGTGAGTGAGTTGCTCAGCGGATTCCAGGTCGCGGAAACACGCAGCGACGAGGAGCTGAGCCGAGCGCTGAAGGCGATGGTCGGGCTGGACCTCACTCCGATCGCTCCCGAGTACCGCTGAGCGGTGGCCCAGACCGAGTCGCCGGTTCCTCCGCGGGGGTTTTCAGGGGTGAGAGGATGAAGCGGGGGGCACCGAGCGGGTTGGCGAAGCTCAGCTTGGCGTTTCTGGCGCTGGGCACCCTCGGGATCTGGCTGCTCAGACCGGACTTCTTCCGTGGCAGCGGAGGCGGCGTGTGCGGACTGAGCCTGAAGTACGAGCACGGCATCCGGGACGTCACGGTGCAGCGCGTCGATCGCCGCGACGACCCTCGGCCGGCGGTGGCGGGACAGGCCATGGCGGTTCCGTGCGGGGAGGCGCTCGAAGTGCGCTGGTCCCGCTCGGGTTCCCCTGAGCCGGCCGCGTCGGGCGAGGCACCTCGAGCCGCGACGCCAGCGTCTTCGGTGATCCCGCCCGGCCGTCTGCGCACGGGGACGGTGACGGAGGTCGAGTTGCGTTGACGTCTGTCGGGGGTGTGCGATTCTCAGCCCATGCACGACCAGAACATGGCGATTCTCAAGGGCCTTTGCGCGGTCGCGTGGGCCGATGGCCGCGTCGCAGAGGAAGAGAAGGAAGTGATCGAGGCGCTGCTCGAGGCCTTTGGCGCGAGCAAGAGCGAGGCTGCAGAGATCCGCGCCTACGCCGCCACCGAGAAAAAGCTGGAGGACGTGCCGGTGACCCAGCTCAGCTACGACGATCGCCGAGCCCTGCTCCAGCACGCAGTGTTGCTCACCTACATCGACGGTGAGCAGGCCGACAGCGAACTGAAGATGCTCGAGCAGCTGTGCGAGGTGCTCCACATCCCGAGCGCCGAAGCCTCCGGGATCATGACGGCGGCGGCCGAGCGAGCCAAGAAGCTGCTCAACCTGCTCGACTGAGTAGTTTCCGCGCAACAAAGCACCCACGCGATTCGCTCGCGTGGGTCCTGCTCGGTCTTGCACGTTGCGCGCGGGCGTCAGCTTTCCCGTAAGGAAATGCCCGGCCGCGCCGAGCCAGCGCCCGCTTAGCCGGCGTTCAGGAGGTCGCGCAAGCGGTCGATCTCCTTGAGCAACGCGATGGGGCTGAACGGCTTCGTGTAGTACGCGGTCGCGCCGGCCTCCGACGCTTTGCCCCGCGACTCCTTGTCGTCGAGCGCGCTGATGATGACGACGGGCACCTTCTTCGTGGTCGGGTTCGCCCTCAGGCGTCGACACACCTCGAAGCCGTCGTACTGACCGGGGAGCATCAGGTCGAGCAAGACGATGTCCGGAGGCTCGGTCGTGGCGACGTCAATGCCCTTGGCACCGTTCGGCACCGCGACGACTTCGTACCCCCGAGCCCGCACCAGGGCCTCGATCATCTTACGGATCGAGTCTTGGTCCTCGACCACCAAAATTCGCATGCTTCGAAAGCATAGCCGGGACGCTCGGAAAACGGGCAAACCTTTTTCGAGGCGGGTCTGCCCTTTCGTTCTGGACGAAAACCCGGGAGCGAACCACGGAGCGCGCTCAGGCCGGCGGCGGCAGGAGATCCAGCTGAACGGTGAATCCGGCGTCGTCGACGATCTGGATCTCGGTGCCGATCGCACCCGCGACACACTCGGCTACAAGCAACCACAGACCCGCAGGTCGCCCTACCGAGGTGGGATCGATGCGGCCGCCGATCAGCTGATCGAAGGCTGACGCGGGCACCGTCGGGCCGCCATCCCGGACACGCACGCGGGCGCCACCGCCCCGTTGCTGGACCTCGAGGGTCACGGCGCCGCTGCGAGGCGTGGCCGCGATCGCATGATCGAGCAGGGCGCGCAGCACCAGCTCGATGCCCGAGGGACGCTGGCTGATCGAGAGGCTCTGCGGACAAACCAGTTCGAGCTTCACGCCGTGTCGCGCCGCGCGCGCCTCCGCCGCCTGCACGGCGGCCTTCGCCAAGCTCACGAGGTCGACGTCCTCGCGGTGCTCCTCGAGCTTGAGGTCACTCACGCGGCTCAGGTCGCCGATCAGCTCGTACCCCGCGGAAACATGCGCAGCTACCGCGCCATCGACCTCGCGGTGCTTCGACTCGAGGGCGGGCAGGCTCTCGCGGATGCCGCCGAGGATCTCCCGGAGTGGACGGACGAGCGCGGTCGAGAGCGCCACCAGGAAGCCGAGCTGCTCGTTGCCCGGCGCCTGGGTGGGGCTGATCTGGGGCACGTCGCCGGCAGCGAACACCGCAGCGAGCTCCCTCGCATAGGCTTCACCGAGCTGTTGCGCTTGCTCGAGTTCCTTGCGCAGCTCCGTCATCTCCTCGGCGCTCGCGTCGGCGGGCAGAACCAGCCACTGCATGCCGCCTTCCAGCTCCAGGCGCCCTCCGTGGCGCAGCGCCATGCGGCTCAGCCAGCGGTACTCGGTTCCCCCGGTCGCGCCGGTGTCGGGGCCCAGCTCCACTCCGACCCGAATCCAGCTTCCGCTACGTCGAATCGACAGCTCGGGTGTCCCTCCCGCGGAGGCGGTGTGCCCTTGGGTCACCAGCACCTGAAGCATGCGGCGCAGGCCGGCTTCGTCGCCGAACACCTCGGTACCAGCGCCCGGGCTCATCGCGATGCGCGCTTCCGGGGCGACCTCGCAGAGCAGCGCCGCCAGATCGATGCGGCCGCGCCGGCTCGGGCTCTGTTGCAGATCGCTGAGCAGGGTGATCGCGTCGTCCAGCGCATCGAGGGTGGACTCGACGTTGTCGCCCTCCTTGATGGTGATGCTCATCGGCGGTGGCGGTTGGCTCAAGGCGGTCACGCCCTCGCGCAAGGCCTTGGCGGCGCCCCGCGCCTCCTGTGCCAGTAGCCAGCTGAGCTCTTGCCGTGTCAGTCGGTCGTTTCCCACGTCCCGTCGATGATGCCACGCTTTCCGGGGGGGAGAGGAGCCAAAGCGGGCAGCGCAACCCACCGGGGCAAGCTGGCGCAGCTGAAGTCGCTGGGCGAGCGCCCCGAGGCTCCCGCCTCCGCAAGCACTTCGCTAAGCTGCTTGCTCATGTCTCCCGTCGGCAGGAGCCAATTCGCGCTGCTCGGCTTAAGGTTGCCCAGGTGAGCTGGTTTGGACACAGCGCGTGGCTGCTCGGGGCGGGGCTCCTGGTGGGTTGTGGGAGCGACTCGGTCGCCAGTCCCTTCACCCGCGACGCGGGCAGCGACGCAGGAGACGCTGGGCTGGTGCCCGACGCGGACGGCGGGGGCGATCCCGATCTCGGTGGGCCCTGCGTGGACGACGGCCAGTGCGACGACGGTGTCCCGTGCACCTTCGATCGCTGTGATCAGTCGCTCGGCCGCTGTCGCAACACCCCCGACGACTCTCAGTGCCTGGACGCGGTGTACTGCGACGGGCTCGAGGTCTGTGATCGTCAGCTTGGCTGCGTCGAGGGCGAACCCATCACTTGCTCGGACAAGGACACGTGCACGATCGACGCTTGCGACGAGGAGAGCTTGACGTGCTCCCATGTGCCTCGCGATGCAGACTCCGATGGGGACCCCGACCACAACTGCGGGGGTCAGGACTGCAACGACAGTGAGCCCGGGATCTCGGGGCTGCTGCCCGAGATCTGCGCGAATGCCGTGGATGACGACTGTGACGGCGAGACCGATGAAGAGCCGTGTCAGGCGGTGAGCCACAACGCCTGCGGCGACGCCCAGGACATGCTGGCGCCGGGGACGTACGCGTTCAGCACCGCCGGAGCGGCCCGCGATTACTCGGCATCGTGTAGCCGCGTGGATACGGTCGACGTGGTTGGCGCGATCGTGGTGCCGGGTACGGAGCCTCTGGACGTGGACGTCATCGGTCGCAGCGCCTCACCGCTCGAGCTGGCGATGGCCGCCCAGTGCGGGGACGCCAGCTCGGAGCTCGGGTGTGATGCTTCGGTTCCCACCCAGAGCGGTCAGAGCGTCAGCAGGCTGTGGATGCGATCGCTGGCTCCCGGTGCCTACCCGCTGTACGTCTTCGCTCCCAGCGGCGCGGCCCAAGAGGTCACGCTCAACTTTCGCGCGGGTTCGAGCGCGCCGAGCAACGAGACCTGCGGCAGCGCCACAGACGTCGCGCTCGGAGTTCATGAGGTGGCCCAGGTGGTGGGCGTGACTCAGGATCTCGAGTCTCGGTGTAGCGTGGCGGTGGGCGAGCTCGTATACCACTTCACCCTCGACCAGCCGCGTGACGTTCGAGTCTTCGCCGCCAGCATCGATGGTGTCGGTCAACCGTCGCTGTCACTGCGGGATGTCGGTTGCGTGGGCCTGGGCGCCGAGCTGGTGTGCCAGACCGCGCCCTCGGCCGCGCTGTTCGCGCGCGCTCTGCCCGCGGGTGACTATTTCCTTGCGGTATCTTCGACGGCGCCAGATCAGATCGACTTCGTGATCGAGGACACCGCGCCCAGCACTCCGCCAGCGGACGAAGACTGCTCCTCTCCCCCCCTGCTGACCCCGGGGAAGGCGCAGCCCATCGACTTCGCCGATCACGTCGACGACGTCGGGCTCAGCTGCTTGAGCGGCGCGGTCGACGCGGTGTATGGCCTCGATCTGGCCCAGGCCAGTGACGTCCTGCTCGTGCAGCGCCTCTCCGATGGAGACGCTGGCGCGCTGGGCCTGATGGAGCAGTCAGGCGGAGCTTGCGGCGCAGAGCTTGCCTGCAAGCGCGCCGATGTCTCCCCGCTCAGGCTGCGCAAGCACGCGCTGCCCGCGGGCAGCTACGACGTGGTGGCCGAGAGCGCCGCGGGGACGCCTTCGGAGATCACCGCCTTGCTGCGCCCCGCGAGCGCCGCCACACTGGTCCCGTTCGCTGACACCTGCGACCAGGCAATTCAGATCCCCGCGGAAGGTGGGTTCTTCCAGGGCAGCACGGTGAACGCCAGCGCTGACTACGACGCGGGCTGCGACTACGGCGTCCAACCCAAGGGCGGAGCCGCTGACCAGATGTTGAAGCTGAGTTTGTCGGAGACGAAGCGCGTGGTGTTCGACATGCAGGGCAGCGGCTACGCGACGCTGCTCAACGTCCGGCGTGGGCCGAGCTGTCCCGGGAGCGAGCTGATGCAGGCTTGCTCCGTGGGTTTCTCCGAAGGGCGATCGTACCTCGACCTGACGCTCGAGGCTGGCGACTACTTCGTGCAGATCGATGGCTACAATCGCGCGTCCGGGCAGTGGTTCCTCGACGTGTTCGTCGCCGACCCATGAATGCGCTGAGCCGCAGGCGCTGGTTCCAGAGCGCTGCGTGCGGGGTTGGCGCTTGCGTGTTCGCGCAGCCGGCTTCAGCCGCTCGTCGGCTCACCCCGAGCGAGCGTCAGCGCCTGGTCGCTGGTCACCAGGTGCGGCGGCGGGTCGACTTCAGCCAGCGCTCGGGAGACTACGTGGGTGGGCTCTCGTACCAGCGCATCGCAAGCTCGCCGGCCCAGGTGGTCGAGCGGTTGCAGAGCGTGGCGGCGCTGCGCGCCGTGCTGCCCAGGGTGATCTCCGCGCGGCGTCTGCCCGCGGCTCCGGATCGGCATCGCTTCGAGCTGGTGCAGGGCACGAGCCTGTACTCTGCACGCTACAGCGTGGTCGCCCAGCGTCCGCGTCCTGGCGACTCCGAGCTCAGGTTCTGGCTCGATCCGCGGGAGGAACACGAGATAGACGACGTCTGGGGCTTCTTTCGCGCCGCGCCGTTTCGCGGGGGAAGCATGATCTCGGTCGGGGTCGCGCTGAACCTGGGGGAGGGCATCATCCGCTGGCTGTTCGAGGAGCGCATCGTGGACGTGATGCTCGACATGCCGCGGCGGATTCGCGATTTCGTCGATCGTTGATCGGGGTGCTCCGGCCGCCGGCTGCGGCTCCGGCGCCGAGAGCTTTACCTCCAACGTGGGTCGGCGGTATTGCTTCGGGGCCATGCTCGGACGCCCCGGAGTGATCATGCTCAACACCTACCGTGAGGCGGTGCGGGCGCGCGTGCTCCACGGGCTGTTTGCCCTCGCGATCGCCACGGGCGGGTACTCGATCATCGTGGGTGAGTTCGCGTCGCGTTCGAAGATGCGGGTGGTGAGCGACCTCGGCGCGGCCACGATCTCGATCTACGGCATCATCGTCGCCGTGGTCCTGGGGGCGAGTTCGCTCTATCGCGAGCTCGAGCTGAAGACGATCTTCCCGATCCTCACGCGTCCCATCCACCGCTGGGAGTACCTCTTCGGTAAGTACATCGGGACGCTGCTCACCGTCTCGGTGTTCCTCGCGGCGAACGCCGGCGGCCTGCTGATCGCCGTGGGCAACATGTCGGGGCGGCCGCTCTGGCAAGCGCTCTTGCTGGGGCCGGCGCTGGTGCTCGGCCTCGCGCTCTACGCCTGGAGGGCGCCGAGGCATCGCACCTATGTGCCGATCCTCGGGGCGCTGCTGCTGATGCTCGGCGGCTACTGGATCAGCGGTGGCGCGCCCGACGAGCGCAACGTGATCGCGGGGGGCGCGCTGTTGACCCTGCTGGAGGTGATGATCGTGGCGGCGGTCGCCACGCTCTTCGCGGCGTTCTCCTCGCCCTTTCTCACGGCGGTGTTCACGTTCAGCGTGTTCGTCGTGGGGCGCAGCGCCGACACCCTGGCCAGCATGCCGGAGCGGGTGTTCGGTCCCACCATCAAGCGCACCGGGGAGGTGCTCTCCTGGGTGTTCCCCAACTTGATGGTCTACGTACCGCCGCGGCCGCTGCTGACCGGCGAAGCGGGCGAGCGGATTCTTGGCTACCTCGGCTCGGCCGCGCTCCAGTCCGTGCTGTGGAGCGTCGGGCTGCTAGCCGCCGCCAGCCTGATCTTCCGCCGGCGTGACTTCTTGTGATGAACCCACGTCGCATCCGCTCCGGGCGTCTCCGAGCCGGTGATCCGGCGCCGCGGGGCTTTGCCCCGCGGAAATATCATGCGGAGGTCGGGTGAAGACCTTCCTGCGCAGCGCGGCCATGGTGCTCTTGCTCGCGGTGCTCAGCCTGGGGCTGCTGACGTGGCGCGCGGTCAGCGACGGTGAGTCGGCCATGGGGGCGAGCGACGTGGCGTTCAATCAGGGCGATCTGCGGACGTCGCTGGTCCACGCGCGCCGCGCCGCCACCTCCTACGCGCCCGGCGCACCGCACGTCGCTCGGGCCTACGCTCGCCTTCAGGCCATCGCCATCGGCGCGGAGGCGCGGGGCGATCTCGAGATCGCTCAGGAAGCCTGGCGGGCGGTGCGCTCTGCGGCGCTGGAGACCCGCGGCGTGACCCAGAGCCACGCTCGGGAGCTGGAGCGGGCCAATCGAGCCCTGGCGCGCCTCGCGACGCGTGGCCAGGAAGACCCGGAGCAGCGGAAGGCGGTGCTCGAAGGCCTCGAGCAGAGCCAGGGGCCGCGAGCGCGCTGGATCCTGGTGCTCGGCCTCGGCTTCGTGCTCAGCACCATCGGCCTCGCCTGGCTTGGCCTCCGCGGGGTGAACCGCGAGGGCAGCGTCGTTCGGCGCCAGCTGCTGATCGGCGCGGGCTTGGCCCTGGTCGGCGCGGTGTGCTGGACTGTCGCCGTGTGGCTAGCCTGAGTCTCGAGCAAGCGTGCGCGGCGTTCCTGGAGCATCTGGAGCACGAGCGCCAGGTGTCTCCCAACACCCTGGCCGCCTACGGCCGGGATCTGAGGCAGCTCACCGGCTTCCTGCGCGCGCGACGGGGGGACGACGTCTGCCTCGAGGCGGTGGACAAGCTCACGCTGCGACTGTGGCTTGGGGAGCGCTCCCGCACGGTCGGCGCGAGCACGCTGGCGCGCCAGCTCAGTGCCGTGAGAACGGCCTTCGACTTCTTCGAGCGGCGAGGTCTACGCGAGGACAATCCGGCGCGTCTGCTGGCCACGCCGAAGGTGCGCCGCGGCCTGCCGAAGTTCCTGGGGGTAGATCCCGCCCAGGAGCTGATGGAGACGCCAGAATCGACTCAGAAGAGCGAGCATGAGGTGCTGCGGGACACGCTGATCCTCGAGCTGCTGTACGGCAGCGGGTTGCGCGTCTCCGAGCTGGTGGGCCTCGACCTGCGAGACATCGTGCTCGACGCGAGAGGGCCTGGAGACGATACCCTCCGGGTATCCGGCAAGGGGAGCAAGCAACGGGTGGTTCCGTTAGGAAATAAGGCGCGGCGATCTCTCGACCGCTACCTGACTGCGCGAGCAGACTTCGAGCACCCCAAGCACGGGGGGCTGGACCCCCGTGCCTTGTTGCTGAATCGCTTCGGGAATCGACTCAGCGTGCGCAGCGTGCAGAACATCGTGAAGCGCTACGGCGCCCTCGCCACGGGTCGCGGTGACCTACATCCCCACGCGCTGCGACACACATGCGCCACTCACATGTTGGAAGGGGGCGCAGACTTGCGGGCGATTCAGGAGTTCTTGGGGCACAGTAGCCTCTCGACCACCCAGCGCTACACTCATGTTTCCATGGAGAAACTAATCGGGGTCTACGACAGCGCACACCCGTTGAGCAAGAAGCGCTGACGCCCCGCCGCGGTGCTTCGACGGGGCACCTCACCCCCAAACCCGCGACTCGGTCCCGACGAGGGATCAGGGGGAGAGCAAGCTCATACCGAAGCCGAAGATCAACAGCACCACCCAGATCAGCATCGAGAGGGCGCCGAGCACGATGCCGATGATGGCCATGGTGCGATCTCCCGAGCGGACCTCCTTGGAGTTCAGCGCGACCACGCCGGTGCCGATGGAAGCGAGCCCAAAGACCAGGCCGAAGACGCCGCAACAGAAGTTGAGCACGATGGCCAGGATGCCGAAGACCAGGCTCATGACGGCGTAGCTGTTGCTGCCACCACCGCCCGAGGCCTGCATCTGCTGGTCCTGATAGACGTCGGTGGAGACGCCCGGCGGGAGGTTCAAGCCGAAGCCACCGGGGGGACCGTCCGGGTCCTGGGCAGGCGCGGGGACGTGGGCACCGGGCGGCTTGAATCCGCCGGGATTCTCGGGCGATTGGCTCATGGTTCGGGCTGCCGGGGATGCCGGGGCGGACGCGCAGGTTCGCCTGGCGAGCCTAACCCGGGAATGCGCCTCGTGGCTGCCTTGCTGTACCCAAAGCGCGGGGCCCGCTGGTTTTCGATCGCCGCGGGGTGTCTCTGCGTCGCCCAGGTGCGCTTCCCGGCCGCGAAACGACGCCTTCGCTCCGTCACTCAGTTGTCCCCACGGCCCAAGGCAAGTATGCGGCTGATCACGTATGAGCTGGTTTAAGCGTGTCAGCCTGACCCTGCTGGCCGCGTCCATTGCGGGCGCGGTGGTGGCGTTCGCGGACGCTCGTTACGCCCGGGTGGGCGAACAGCTGCCGCCGCTGTCGAGCGCATGGCTCGCCCACTGGGGCCTGATCGCGCCGCTGGCCCTTGGTGTGGGCCTGGCGACTGCGATTGGTGTGCTGTGGCTGCACCCCGGGGATCTGCCGAACCCCCTGGCCTGGGTACGCGACCGCTTGATCGGCAAGGATGCGTCGGCGACTCTGGGCTGGACGATTGGCCTGGGGGCGCTCGGGGTGTTCGCCTGGACGGTGCTGAGCTCGCGGATCGCCCTGCGCGGGCTGGTCTCTGGGCTGGAGCCCAGGGCCAGCGGTGCAGCGGTCGCACTGGGGTGTCTCGCGCTGGCCTGGCTGATCGGCGTCTTGGTGGTTGCGGGAGGAGAGCGCCTCGGGCGGCTCGAGGTCACGGAGGAGCGCTGCTGGCTGCCTGCGGCGCTCGGAATCGGCCTGGCGATCGCTGGGTTTGCCTACGCGATCTCGAGCGGCAACACCGGCGGCACCGGCGGGTTGCTCGGGGTGTTTGGCGTCTTCAAGCGCGAGGAGCTCGATCTGCGCGGCCCCGGCCTGCTGCTGTTGGTCGGAGCGGTCGCCTATCTGTTGCCTCACTTCGTTCGACGGATCCCCGCGGCAGCGGCGCTGGCTGTGGCCTTGCTCACCTTGGGCACGACGTGGCGGGCGTCTGGCGCGGCGCTCGACCCGCGACCTCTGAAGCTCTCGATCGAACGCAATGCACCCCTCGGGAAGCTGATGCTCGGGCGCCTGCGCAAGCTGAGCGATGCCGACAAGGACGGGGTGAGCGGTCGCTTCGGCGGCGGAGACTGCAACGACCATGATCCAGCGATCTTTCCGGGCGCCGACGACGTTCCAGGCAACGGCGTCGACGAGGACTGCTCGGGCAAGGACGCCGTCGAAGTGGTGCTGGACGAACCCAAGGTCGAAGCGCCCAAGGACGCCAAGGCCTTCATCGCGTCCAAGCTCCCGGAGAAGCCGAACGTCGTACTGATCACCATCGACACCCTGCGCTTCGACCTGGGCTACATGGGTAACCCGCGCAAGCTCTCGACCAAGCTGGACGAGCTGGCGGCCCGCTCAGCCGTGTTCGAGAACGCCTACAGCATGGCGAGCTACACCGGCAAGAGCGTGGGACCGCTGCTCATCGGCAAGTATCCCAGCGAGACCCACCGCGGCTGGTCTCACTTCAACCGCTTCACGAAGGAAGACACCTTCATCGCCGAGCGGGCACAGAAGGCCGGGATCCGTACGATCAACGTGCAAGGTCATTGGTACTTCAAGGCGGACACTGGCGTCGGTCGCGGCTTCGAGGTGGAGGACACCAGCGCCGCACCCAAGGTGCTGCAGATGGAGGGCGACCGTACCGTCAACAGCGACAAGCTCACCGACGCAGCCATCGCGCAGCTGAAGGACCCGGAGAACACGAAGGGCCAGTTCCTGATGTGGGTCCACTACGTGGATCCCCACGCCGAGTACGTGAAGCACGAGGACTTCGACTTCGGCAAGACCAGCCGCGATCTCTACGATGGCGAGGTCGCCTTCGTGGATCAGCAGGTGGGGCGGCTGCTCGACTTCATCAAGACCTCCAGTTTCGACAAGAACACCGTGATCCTGGTCACCGCCGATCACGGTGAAGCGTTCGGCGAACATGGACTGATCCGGCATGGCTTCGAGATCTGGGAAGAGCTGGTGCGGGTGCCGCTGATCGTGCATGTGCCGGGGGTCGATGCCGTGCGGATCAAGCAGCGGCGGAGCGGGATCGACGTCGTGCCCACGATCATGCAGGTCCTGGGGCTCCCGCCGCCGACCGGAGAGGGCAACGACTTCATCTCGGGTCAGAGTCTCTTGCCCGACGTGATCCAGCCTCCGGGCTACGAGCCCCAGAGCCGCATCGTCTTCGTCGACATGCCCGCGGGGCCGAACAACGCCGAGCGGCAGGCGCTGATCGAAGGCGACCTGAAGCTGATCGTCAGTGGTGGCCGACCCCTCGGGCTGTACGATCTGAAGGACGATCCAGCGGAGAAGAAGGACCTGCTGGACGACGCCGAGCTCAAGGAGAAGGAGCTCGGGCGCTTCAAGGCCTTCAGGAAGAAGCTGCGCGAAGTTCGGGTGCGACCACAGTAGGACCTGGAGCGCCTCACCCCCAGATCCGGCGGGGTTGCCTGGTCACTCCGGCAGGCTTCCGTAGTGCGAAGCCAGCTCGGCTTCCTGATGCATCGCTCGCTCCATCCGCTCGTAGAGCGCCCGTGCTTCTGCGTGGCTGTCTGCGATGGCGGTGAGTCCCAGGCGCCCGTGATCGCCGATGGCGCTCAGCATGTGCAGGACGACGCCCGTCTGACGGGTGTGGTCGTAGTGCAGACCGTGCCGCACGCAGATGTCGAACAGGTCGCCCGGAGTGAACTGGCGGAAACTGGCGGACTCGAGGCTGTCGGTCGCGACGTAGCACTTGGGGCGATCGCCAATACGAAACTCGCTCCGCTCGGCGTCGTAGCTGCCGTCGGTCAGGAACTGCAGTGTCAGGAAGGGGTGCGTCGTGCCGCCCTTGCGCAGGTTCAGCTCGATGGCATAGCTCGACCAGCCCTGGTCCGTCTTTCCACACACGAAATCGATGGCGAAGCGACCCAGCACGCCGCGCCGAGCCAGCGCCTCTCCCACCTTCAGCGCCTCGGTCGAGATCTCGCGGGCGTATGCCGGATCCGCAGGGAACGTGCAGCCGATGTACTTCTGACCCTGCGCGCCGCCGAGCAGCTGGTCGTGGGTGGATAGCAGCTCGACCTTGCCGAGGGGAGTCACTCGGAGCTGCACCGACGGGCTGGTCAGCGGGCTACCGATCACTCGCTGCTCGATCACGCCGCCGTACCTCGCGAGCTTCTCCAGGTACTGGTCGACGCTCCAGTGCTTGGCTTCCAGCTTCAGGGAGCGCAGACGCTCCCGCACGGCGTCGCGCTGCGGGGGGAGTGACCCGAGGTCCAGCACGGCGTTGCCCTCGCCGCTGACGCCATCGTTGTGCTTGACCATCGCCTCTGCGATCTCTGGGCGCGTCTTGCGCAGCTCGATCACCGCGTCGATCAGCGACTCCGTATCCGTGAGGTTCTCGATGCCCACGGGATGCTGCACGTCGCAGCTCTTGAAGAGCTCCCGGCATCCGCTCTTGGTGCCTAGGTCCAGGAAGCGCGGATCGGCGCCGTACATCGGGATACCCAGGCGCAACGCCAGGTCCCGCTCGTGGTCGGTGGTGTTGAAGGGCACCAGGTGTGCCCGCTCGGGGTTGCCGATCAGCGAGCGCAGCTTGGCGAGCAGGCGAGGCCGCTGGAGGAGCTTGATGCTGAGGGGTTGCGGCGCCCCGTCCTGGGGCGCGAGCAGCACCAGGCGCTCCCGGGCGTGGCTCGGGATGATGCCTGGAAGCAGGCTCAGGTAGTAGTCGACGATGCTGGGCTGGATGGGTTGGGAGGTGACGTAGATCAAGCGCGCTCGCGGCTGCCGCAGCAAGAACAGCAGGAACAGGAAGCGCTCTTCGTAGGCCTGCAGCAGGGAACCCTGCAGCGCGTCGAAGTCCACGGTCAGGGAAGGGACGACGACGATGGTCTGCTCTCCGTGGTCCTCCAGGCTCTCGATGAGTTGCCACAAGGAAACAAGCTTGGCCTGGAGTCGGTCGAAGCGAGCCTGGATCTCCGGCTCTGGGAGGTCGATCTTCGGTGTCTGGAGTTCGAGGCTCATGGTCTGCTCCTTGTGGCGCCACTCGAGCCGCGGCAGGACTCAGACAGGTGACGCGAGGAGGCCCGGGAGACCTCCGGTGTGGATGAAGAGAACCCTGCGTGGCACGAACGTCAGTCCTCGGTCCTCAGGATCCCGGAGTAGCTCGCGCAGGCCCCACAGGGCTTTTCCGGAGTATACCGGATCGACGATCAGCCCGCAGCACTCTGCTACCTCGCGGATAAACGCGCGTTGTTCCGCACTGGGCACGCCGTAGGCGGGCCCCTTGAACTCGTCGAAGACATGCACGTCTGCGGAGCGCGCGAGCTCGGGTACGTAGCGCCGCGCAGCTTCTTCGATCTCGCGGATGACACCGCTGAAGTATGCGACGTCGTCGCACACGGCCATGACTGCGGTGTGTTGCGCGACGCCGTACACGCCTGCTCCGAGGCTGATTCCCGCTGCGGTGCCGCCGGAGCCGCAGGCGTGAATCACCAGATCGAAGCCGTGGGTCGCCTCTCCTTGCAGGCCAGGTCCGAGCCCCGCCTCGAGCTGCTCCCGGATCTCGCGCATGGCCTCGAAGTAGCCGAGCGCGCCGAGACCGTTGCTGCCGCCCTCTGGAATCACGTAGGGCCGCTTGCCCTGGCGTCGGAGCTCGTCTGCGACGTGCTCGAGCAGGCTTCGGCGTTCGGCGTACTGGGCGGCGCTGATGAAGCGGCAGTCCGCACCCACCAGTCGATCCAGGGCGAGGTTGCCGGTCTCTGGCCCTGGGGCGTTCGGGTCTCTGGCTCGCAGCAGCAGCGTGGCCGACAGGCCGAGGCTCTTGCTGAGCAGCGCAGTGGCGCGAGCGTGGTTCGACTGGACCGCGCCGCAGGTGATGACGTGGTCGGCGCCCTCCGCGAGCGCTTCCGCGAGGAGATACTCCAGCTTGCGGATCTTGTTGCCTGCCTCCGCGCCTGCGGTCATGTCGTCGCGCTTCACCCAGAGGTCGGCGCCGATCAGCTTGGAGAGCGCCGAGTTGCGCCACAGCGGTGTTGGCAGGTGGGCGAGGGCGAGGCGGGGGAGCGCCCCGTGAGGCCGCCAGCCGGAGCGACGAGCGTTGCTGTTAGAGGATGGAACGCGCGAGCCAATGACGCCGGACATGGCGAGCATGCTCACACAGCCAGACGCCAGGCACCAAGGCGATGCTCCGTGAGCGGCGGGCCGCTACGCGATGGTGACGAGCTTCGCGCCGCCCTCGACGGCGTCGCCGGGCTGCACGAACACCTTCTTCACCGTGCCTGGGCCCTCGGCGACGAGCTCGTTCTCCATCTTCATCGCCTCGACGACGACGACTGGGCTGCCGGCGGCGACCTCTTGGCCTTCGGTGACCAGCACCTTGACCACCTTGCCCGGCATCGGGCTCTTGATCGTGCCGTCGGCGCTGCCGGCCTTCGCCCCGCGGACACTCGCCGCGGCGCGACTGCGCTCCGTCTCGACCCGGACCGTCGCCCGACGGCCGTTGGCGTAGGCGTCGACTTCGCCTGGCATCTCGCCATCGATGACGAGATCGAAGACCTGGCCGTCCAGGTGGACCGTGGAGAGCCCACCGGTGCTTGAGAGTTCCGCTGGGATGGGGGCGAGGAGCTCTTCCCCGCCGCCTTCGGCCAGGCGCACGGGCCGCACCTCGAAGCCGCCGCTGGGCAGCTTCACCACATCCATCACGTGTTCTTCGCCTTCAATCGTTACGAAGTAGCGCATACGAGCGGCGCGGACGCTAACACCTGCGCTGGGGCAAGGCGAGGTCTGGCGCGCCTTTTTTGCGCCGCGCGTCGTTCGAGGCGCGCGTGGTCCTCGTGCCAGCGGATCACTTCGAAGGTGCCTGCTGGGGAATGAACTTGCAGCTCCCGCCGCCGATCCGGGCGAGGCAGTCGTGAGTCGTCGGATGCGAGAGGTAATACAGGTCCGCGCCCTCGGTGGCGAAGAAGCGGCCGACCAGGTTGATGAAGTAGCGCCCCGCGACCCACTCTTGGCAGGGATCCGCCGGGTTGAAGCCGTGTTCTCCCCGCGGATTCACGTAGCCCATCAGCATGGCGATCAGCCGAGAGTCGGCGGTCCAGCCCTGGCTGTCGGGCGCGAACGGCTGTCCCATGAGGCGCGGTGCCCAGACGGCGTCGACGTTGCCAGGCGACGCCGGCGTGGCGATGCGAGCCAGCCGCAAGGGCACGGATGATTCGCGCTCGCCATAGCGCGCCTGACCCTCGTCGACCGCGTCCGGGTCGAAGAGGTACTGAGCGCAGCGCTCGGGGCTCTGAGGCGCGGCTGCGCAGCGCCCGCTGGTGCAGATCCCCGAGTCGCACTCGCTGGGGTCGCTGCAGCTCGGCCGGCAACCAGCGTAGTCGTGCTCCGGCAAGACCTCGTTGTCGTAGCAGGCGCTCTCGTTCTCGGGGCTCGCGCGCTCCAGGCGGTTGATGCCCTCGATCACGTGGTTGTCCAGCAGGAAGCGGTTGGGCGTGCGATCGCCCAGATCCGCGTACAGCGCCTCCGGGGTCACATAGTCCGCATACGCGGGGTAGCGGCTGGCCGCGTCGGGGCGCATGAACGGGATCGCTCCTGCGACGCGGCCCATGGAGCTCCGCGCGTTGAGCGGCACGTTCATGTCGCCGACGGTGACCATGTTCAAGAAGCCCGTCGGTGGATGTGGATTTCCCCACGGATCCAGCATGGTCTTGAGCCCGGCGTAGGGCACGTAATTTCCGGGGTCGCCTGGGTCCACGGCCACAGCGGCGAGGGTCATGAAGCGACGCATCTCCGGGGTCTGGCGGATGTAGCCGAAGCCCTCGACAGGCGCGCGCAGATCGGAGCCGGACGGGAAGTAGCGATTCTGGAACTTGGTGCAGCCCCCCGGCGCCGTACAGACGACGTAGCTATCGGTCGGGTCCTTGGCGTTCTGTTGGACCAGCCCCTTGCCCCACTCGTAGAAGCCCTGCAGCAGCTTCGCGTCGGGCTCGAGGTTGCAGCCGCCGTCCGGGGCATAGGTGTCCACGGCGTCGGGTTGGTCGTAGACCGAGACGTACAGCCGATCGCCGACGCTGGTCGGGATACCGACCCGGAAGCGACCGCTGCCAAGGCCCTGGTCGTCGTCACCAGCGATGCGTCCGCATCGCACTTCACCGTTGCTGATGTTCTGCACCCTCACCGTGCCGCCCTGGATCAGCCCGGCGTCGTCGAGACAGCCGAACTCGAGCTCACGGTCATCATTCACGTCGACCACGACGAAGCGCAGGGAGATCTGCCCTGGCTCACACGCCGTCACCGGGTTGCCGTCCTTGTCCTTCGGGATCTCCTCCGGCGGTACGCCGACGATGAGGGGGCCGAAGTTGCGCAGGTAGACGCCTTCGAACACGCCGCCCTGGAAGGTGCGCGCGCCGACGTCGAGCAGGCCCGCGGCGCCCGCCACGGGCGCTGCGCTCACCACGTCGGGGTCCAGCGTTGCGAGGAACGGTGCGAGGAATCCGCCCAGGCTCTGGCCCCAGGCATGATACTTGACCTTGCCGCCCACGTCCGGCGTGCCGTCGCCGTCGAAGTCGCCGGCCAGGTTGGGCTTTCCGTCCTGGTCATAGTCGGCGTCGCTCATGCGCTCGCCGTCCCAGGTCTTGAAGATGCGGAAGAGCTGCAAGAGGTCGATGGCGCTCTGGCGCACCACGTCTCGAGTGTGGAAGATGTAGCTCGTCCAGTAGTCGCCGCCCGAGTTGTTCAGCGGGTCACCGTCGCCGTCCAGATCGCGGGCTCGGCCTGCGAGCAGCGCGTCCGCGAGCGGCCCCGCGCAGGAGCCTCTCAGCAGCGTGCGGGCCAGGTTCTGGGTGTTCTTGTCGAACTCGAGGCCGTGGAACACAGCGTTGACGCCGACGCTGGCGATGCCCTGTTTCGCCAGGGAACCGGCGAAGCCGAGGTGCTCGAGGTCGGAGCTGGTGTAGCCGTGTCCGTAGTACGCAACGGGGAATGGCTGGTGGTGCTCCGCGGTGGTCTTCGGAATGGTGATGAAGAACTGTACGGTGTCGCTGCTCACCTCGCCGTCGCCGGAGCGATAGTCGAGGTCGAAGGAGGCCGAAGGGTCGGTGCCCCTGGGGCCGCCGTGGATGAAGAACGGCGACTGGAAGCTGCCGATCACCGCGTGGCTGACGTGACTCCAGCTATCTGCGAGCTCGTCGGCCGAGGCCCCGCCAATGCCGAACTGTCCGGCCAGCGAGCGCAACAAGTCCGCGTTCTTGTCGAAGTCGAGGATATACGCCTCGTTGAGCCGCCCTTGGCACTTGGGGTACTCGGGGTCGTCGTACCATTTCTCCGGCTCCTTGACGCCGTCGGCCTCCTGCACCGAGTCCACAGGGCCAGCGATGCGCATCAAGTCGACATCCGCGGGGAACTGCTCGTTCAGGTAGGCGAAGGGTCCAGTGCCGTACAGCCCGTCGCGGATCAACCTGAGGTCTTCCACCACTGGCTGTGTGGTGAAGCTCCAGGTGAAGGCTACGTGATCGAGGCCGGTGCCGCCGATGGTGCCGTAGTAGCTCGCGAGGCTCGGGTCCTCCAGGTGACGCTGGAGGCGCTCCGTCGCGGCTTCCTGCGAGGGGTGATAGACGAAGTCGAAGGGTGACTTCACCGCGTTGCCGTCAGGATCGCGGACGCGATCGGTTACCACCACCGCGTACTCGGTCTTCTCTTCGAGCGGGATGAGCGGGCGCATGATCAGCGTGTCTGTCTCGCGCTCGTACCAGGTGAGGATATTATCCGCGAGGCAACGATCGCGGTCGACCTCGCTGACCTGGCCGAGCGCCACTTGCGCTTGGTTCGGGCAGGCGGTGGGGTCGATGACGTTGGGTCGGTCGATGACGCCATCGAAATCGGTGTCCCAGGCGGGGTCGTAGATGGGCTTGCCGAAGGGCGTGCCGTCCTCGGTGCGCTTGGGGTCGAACAGCCCGGTGCGAGGATCCACGGTCTCGTCCGCGGACTCGAACAGCAGGTAGCCTTCCTGACGTCGCGTGTCGTTCCGCCAGTACTTCTGCTTCTCCTTCACGACGTACTGGAAGTCGCCTTCGCCCAGGTCGAGGGCCACGGGCACGCCGGTCTTCAGGTTGACGAGATAGATCGCGTCGTCGCTGAACTCGAAGTCGTCCCCCACGTGGCGACTCTGGATGTTGCCGAGATCGATCGCGGGGCGGGCGTCGCTGGGGTCTCGCTTGTCGAAAGCGACGGTGACGCCTGCGAACGTGCCCCAGCCCTCGAGCTGATCGAACTTCTTGCGCGCCGTCTCCTCGATCTCCGTCGGGGCGACGATGCTGGCGTTGATGCGCAGACCGGTGCGGCTCGTGGGGTCCGGCCACATCGCCACGTCGTTGGGCATCGGGATCTCCGGCAGCGGCTTGTGGTAGAGGTTGAAGCGAACCTCGGGCCCGTTTCCGTCGGGAGTCCGTTTGAGACCTTCGGGGATCTCATCGACCGTGCAGCCCACGCTCGCCAGCGCGATCAGGCAGGCGAGCGACGTCCAGGGCGTACGGGAGCGCAGCCAGGTTTGGGGGTGAGGGATCCTCTGTGCGACGTGCCGCATCGTGCTCTCCAGCTCAGGCATCAGAACTGCAACCCCATGCGTCCAACGCCGATGTATTGGGTGCCCAGGGCGTTGCCCTGCGCGTCGTCGAAGGCCTTGCCCGGAAAGAAGACACCGCCCTGGGCGCCCAGCTCGAGCGTGACGCCGTAGCTCAGAGCCCAGCGGTACTCCACGCCGGCATCCAGCTCGAGGCCGAGGTCGCGGCTGCGCGCGTCTCCGCCGTCGTAGTTCACGAAGCGACCCTCAGTCGTCACGGCGACGGGGTCGACGACGTCCGCCGTGGCCTGTGCCAGCACCAGGCCCGCTTTCAGATCGAGCTGCCGGAGTGGACGATAGACGAAAGTCGGGTAGAGGTAGGTGGCTCCGAAGATCCCGCCGTCGCTCGGCAGCAGCTCGGTGCCCGGAGCAGCCCGCTGGGTCAGCCCTTCGTCCTCGGCGATCACCGCGGCTCGTGCGGTCTTCCACGCCAGGACTTCGTCGAAGAGGATCAAACCGACGTTGTGGTTCGGCTCGAAGGTGAAGCGTCGCGACGTTCCGTCGTTGGGGTCCGCGTCGCCCCCGGCCCAGCCGTACTCCATCTCGACGACCCAGCGTCCGTAGCGCTCGTCCCCTTCACCCGCGGTCACCACCGCGCCGAGCTGGAGGGCGCCACCGAAGGCGCGGATCTGCTCGCGCTCGTTGTTCCTGACCTCCTGACGCGTGCGCAGGATGTCGGTCGAGCCGAGCAGATAGGCCAGCTCGAAGCCGCCGAAGACGTGGCCGATGTCTCCGGGCAGCTTGGCGTTGAAGCTGCCTGCGGTGTCGAGGGCCACGATCTCCAGGTGCTCGTCGAAGTCGAGGCCAGGCAACGACTCGGCGTCCCGCGTCTGGTTGCGGTAGACGGCGTAGAGGCCGATCTGGTTGGAGGGCTTCTCGGGGTCGGGGCGGCCGGGGTCTGGTGAGTAGGTCAGCGCGAGCACGCCTTGCCAGGCGTACTCGTCTTCGGTGAGATCAGCGGTGCGGTCCTTGAACACGAGGTCGCCTGCCACGGCGACGATCACCTTGGAGTCTTTTCCACCCGGCTTCGTGGCGAAGAGCACGCGCTCGACGATCGACCCGCCGCGGTAGTCTCCGAACAGGCTCTGATGGTTGCCGTCGTTCGCCACCAACCCGAGTCCCCAGTGCGAGGGCTGCTGACCAACGCGGAACACCCCGATCGGGCTGTTCCAGTTCAGGTAGAGCCAGCGTGGTGCGACGTGCACCGGGAAGCGTTCGTCATACGCCTCCTCCGCGCTGCCCACGTCCTGGGTCTCCTGCCCGGCTATGAATCCGCGGGGAACATCGATCTGGCCGACCAGCTCGAGGTCGTCTCGAAACAGGAAGCGCGGCGTCAGACGCAGCCAGTGCTCCACGCGCAAGGTCTGCCCGAGCGAGCCGCTGCCAGCTGGAGGCCGCGGCTTCAGCGGCAGGTCGCTGAGCCCGGTTACCCGGAACTGATATTCCCCGCGGATTTGTCCTGTGGCGACGTCGGGATCAGGGCGCAGGAACGGCGCGCGACCGCTCTCCAGCACGAAACGACTACGGAAGTCCTTGCCGGCGAGCGCGTCCGATGGCGGAGGTGGAGGTGGAGGTCTCGAGCGAGCACCGCTGGCGTCGCTGGCCAGCGACGTCTCGGGGGGCGCGGCGTCGGCCTCCTCGGTGTCCCGAGCAGGCGCGTCCTCGTCCACGCGCGGCGTCTCCGTGTCGTCCTTCGTCTCCTCGTCGGGAGGAGCCACGTCGGGTGTGG